>MHDW01000001.1 GCA_001803645.1 Nitrospirae bacterium GWC2_42_7
AACTTTCCATTCAAGCCGTGCTCCCGCCATATTGTCGAGCACGGTCAACACTTTTCGATTGATATATGGCCTTTTACTATCAAAAGTATAAGTCCCGCCTATAGCCTTGATCGCTTTAAATGCATCCCGCCACGAATTATAATCCTGTTTATACTCAGCGCTTTCAATAACAAATGGCATTTGTTTACCATCCGGAAAACGGATCAAATGTTCCTTGTAAGAAAGCCCTGCCGATTTATATGCTCGAACAAAAACCTTGCGCATTGATTCCAGGGACGGTGCTACAAAAACCGCATATGCCATCATACTGCCGAAAGAATGATATTTCTTCAGTGCCATATTGATGTCTTCAGTCCAATGTAAAGCTGACGTGGAGACTATCAGGTCATATTTTCTTTTGGGCGGATCCATCTGCATAAAATCCTTGCAAATGTAATTACCTATTGGATCTGCTTTCTTTGCAACACGGATCATTTCAGGAGCAATATCAACGCCGGTTATCTCCGCGGCAGGAAAACGTTTTCTTAGTTGACGGCATAAATATCCACTGCCGCATCCGATATCGAGTATAGTCGAAAATTCCTTCTCAGGTATCAACTTTAACAGCCGGTCAGCTATATCCTTCTGCATAACAGCCAATTGTTCATAGTCATATGCATGACGCGAGAAATGACGGGCTATCTGTTTAATGTCCATCTATAAAATCTCTTATCAATAGGTTTACTTCTTCTGCCCTGGTGAAAAAAGGCATATGCCCTGCTCCATCTATAATATGCAGTGATGCGTCCTGAACATTATCTGCCATATATCTGGAAGCATCAGGAAAACATATCCTGTCCTGTGAACCGGAAATGATCATTAAGGGAACTTTTATGCCTTTTAATTTGTCTCGGTAATCACCTTTATATAACCATTCCAGATCAGCCAGCGCCTGCTTTAGCACAATATTATTCCCCACTCGGTCAAACAGACCTTTCAGTTCGGATAGAGTGCTGTCGTCAATTGTTTCCGCATGTGTCAGTAATTCTGTGAAGACTCTCCAAGCTGGATCAAAATCTTTTCGTAGATCACGATACAGTTTTCGTGCAATAGACTGTCTCATACCCTGAGGAAAATCCTCCCTTGCCAGAAAACATGGCGTGCCTGAAATAAAAATAAGCCCGGACACCATAGGCTGTAAAAGCTCCAATTCCGACAATATCATTGAAACCCCCATGGACCAGCCTGCTAATATTGGTTTGTCTTCAAAGGTCGATAAGAGAGTCGATATTTGTCCGTGGTGTGTTCCGTGAAGATCAGGGGCATCAACATGATGGCAGGCAAACGAGTCTTTTTGTCTAATGAATACATCTCCGTTCATTGACCAGCCGTGCAGAAAAATTATCTTTGCCATGCTATGAATTTTAACACAAATTGAAACTAGAGGACTTCAATCAAACAAGACTGACCGGAATTACCGGTCAGCTCTTATTATTTATCAGGATATGATCTGCAGATAATAACAGCACATAGAGTTATCCAGTATTTTATCAACAACATCGAGGGAAACACCGGTTTCTTTTATCCATCGCTCAGCAAACCCTTTTTTACCTGAGCCTGCCTTACACCCGAGTTGAAATATCCTGATCTTTTTGCCGCCTATTTTTATCTTTTCAGCAAAAGCACTCCGCATTGGCTGGTGGACTGAACAGAAAGGACTTACACCAGCGCCTTCTCCTACTCTGTACTTTTCAGTAATATTGCTCTGTTTATTGAATTCTGCTGTAAAATCAGCAAACCCGTCTGGGAGTTTCTCAAAAACCTGCATATAGTTCTTGATGGAAGGCCCGAAAGGACAGTTCTTAAGGCCAAAGACATAATTTCCCTCATGTGTAGCCTTCCCTTCTATCATGGTAATAGGGTTCATCGCATTCTCTATTGCTGCGAGATAGTCTTCAAATGTCTGATAATCAACTTCAGATATTCTGTCCGCGGTCTGTATTGCATTTCTTATAAGCGTGCCCTTTGCGCTTGCTGCGCCGCTCAAAGTTATCATTATCTTTATCATGTCAAGGAAACTTATGTGCGCTATGTCGAGTATCTTTCCTTCAGTCATAAATCACCCCGTCTATATCGCAGCAGCGATTAAAAGTTCGCCACTATGTTTCTTGAGTTTTAGCCTGATCATTCCTAAGTTTGCTTCCTTGTCGGCGATAATAACGAGAAATGCGTCATCACCTATAGGAGAGAACATGACCGGCCCTTTTTCAAATTCGACCATACTTATAATCATATCACCCTTCCCAAGCTGCCGTCCCATGGATTCTGATGCTCCGAAGCCGCTAGATGCAATCGCGGAGATCATCTCTGTGTCGATACCTGTGCGCGCTATACTGTCCAGCAAAAAACCGTCGCGTGCAACCAGGCAAACTGCATCTACATTCTGCAGTTTTGCAAGTTCATTAAGTATCTCTTTTGTTGTTGCCATCTTTTCCTCCTTGGTAAGTGCAATTCTTACCTGCTTTTTATTTTTATTATCTTCTTCGTTTATCTCTTTCATGACCGTCTCCAGATCGATCGGACCAGTTCCGTTTGCCTGCGATACGTTATTATCTCCGGCATGATTCTCTTTTGCCAGCAATTTCTCGTCTAGCCTGAAATGTCCCTCCATGATAATGTAGCTCAATGGTTCATGTATGTTACATATCTTTTTCCTGCAGACACTATCAAGCTCTATCTCAGGATCATCCCAGCAGACAATATCAAAAGCAGCCTCTATATGAAGGTCTGTCCCGCTATCTGCATCAATCATTGTACCTTCCTGAAAATAAAGCATCCCTTTTTTTCCGTGTGAAGATATTTTCAGTGTGCAGGTTTTTTTTTCCATCTCAATAATCTGCAAGAATGCAGCCACAGTTATGCCCCTGATACAACCTTCTGAAACTGCATTCAGTTCTTCGAGAATAAGATCAACAAATTCCTGAAAATCTATCGGTTTTTCGAGAATTGTGAAAGCACCGTAGTTCTTCAGTTGGGTTTTGATCTCAGGAGTGCAGTAAGCGCTCATGACAATTACCGCGATCTCAGGGTGCATTTTACTAATATAAGCAAGTAGACTAAAACCGTCCATCTCGGGCATCTTCAGGTCAGTGATTACGAGATCTACCTTTGATCTTTTAAGTACTTCAACAGCATCTTTGCCGTTGCAGGCAGTAAGTGTATTAAATTCGGATGCATATGCATCAAGCCCGCGGCATAAACTTAGGATAAATGATTTCTCGTCATCAACTATCAATATGTTCTTCATTTTCTGGTTATTGTCCATAACAAACTTAAATGATTGCAATGAGCATGCCAGAGTGAAAAAGCAAGATTAAGGTCGGAGATTACCTATAGATAATTCTAAAATATCAAGAAGTTAGTTGTTTTTAAATAAGAATTACAGGTTGCATAACAATGGTTTAGCGTAATGCAGAATGAATAATCCAGATTGAACCAGGCATTATGAACAAGTTTTTATTATTTTGAACCGTTATTTAAGTTATATTTTTTTAGCTTACGCTTCAATGTTGAAAGAGATATTCCGACAGCTCTGGCAGCACGGCTGTAATTGCCTGAATGCTCAGAAAAAGCTGAAAGAATATGCGCTTTCTCTATCTCATCCAAAGTTGTCATTTGACCCTCTGATGGCTGTTCCTTCTTTGCCTCGATCTTACTGCTTTTATCGAAAACAGAAGAACTAAGAAGAACTGAGGGTGATATCTCATTGCCCTGTTGAAGAATAACAGCACGTTCCAGTACATTTCTTAGCTCCCTGACATTCCCCGGCCAATCATACAGCATCAGCTTTTCTATCTCACCATCTGCAATCGTAACATTTCTGCCCCTTGATGTACTCTTAAGAAGGTATTTGCAGAGAACTGATATATCATTCTTCCTGTTCCTTAAAGGCGGCAGGTGTATTTTAATGACGCCAAGACGATAGAACAGGTCCTCTCTGAACTTTCTTTTTCTTATTGCCATCTCGAGGTCAACGCTTGTTGCAGCTATTATCCTAACCTGCGCGTGAAGCAGTGCAGTGCCACCAAGTCTTCTGTATGCATTGTCATCAAGTAGCCCTAGAAGTTTTGCCTGAAGAGCAACAGGCATTTCGCCGATCTCGTCAAGCAAGAGAGTGCCTCCTTCTGCCATCTCAAACAAGCCTTTTTTTGCATTGACTGCCCCGGTAAAAGCCCCTTTCTCATAGCCAAAGAGTTCTGCTTCAATGAGATTCTCCGGAAGAGCTGCACAGTTGATGCTGATGAAAGGAGCATTTTTGAACTGGCCGCTAAAATGAATTGATCGCGCAACAACATTTTTCCCTGAACCTGTTTCACCAGTTATTAGAACAGGGGCATCGGCATTAGCTGCAAGGCCTATCAATTTATGAATATCAGAGATCTGAAGGCTTTCTCCGATAAATATATTTTCTGCTATCTCCTTTTCAGTCCTGTAATTCTGGAACTGCTCAACCTTTTCGAGTTCAAGGGTGCGAAGTGCCCTTGTTACAGAAAGCTCAAATTCCTCAAGCTCAAAGGGTTTCGAGAGATAGTCAAAGGCCCCGGCACGTACAGCTTTAACAGCATTTTCAAAACTCGGAAATGCCGTGGCAAAAATTATCTTTGTATTGATATTAAAGCTCAGAACAGAAGGACAGAGAGAATGTCCTTCAGCATCAGGAAGCTTCTGGTCGAGAAGCATTATATCAACTTGTATCTTTGAACAGATATCGAGACATTCTTTTGCGGTATGTGCGATATGTATATCAATCTCTTTGGATCTCATATATTCTGCAGCAGATAAACAGAAATTCCTGTCATCGTCTACAATCAGAATATTCTTTTTTGCTTTATGCATTCTGCACCCGCACTGCAGGGAGGTTCAGAGAAACTATTGTACCTGCATGTTCTTCGCTTTCAATCTCAACAGTCCCGTCCATCTTGAACATCATCTTTTTAACAATAACAAGTCCCAGCCCTGTTCCATGGCTCTTTGTTGTTGAAAATGGTTGAAATAAATGCTGTTTTTGATCATCCGGAATACCTTGGCCATTGTCTTTGATCCTGATAATGATCCTGTCGTCAGCTTTGCTCGTACTGATCTTTATCTCAGGGTCTTCGGTTTTAAGTAGCGCATCAGATGCATTTGTCAGAATGTTAAGCATAACGTGCTGTAAAGCCCTTGGGTCAAATATGCCGACTTCAGCGTCAGGCCTGAAATTTCTTTTGATCCTGATTTTATTTAAGCTGAAGTCCCTCTCGACCATAGAAAGAAGGTTATTCATAAAAGACCCGATGTGTACTTGCGTGCATTTCGGGTTCTCATACATGCTGAAGTTCTTGAGGTCCCTGAGAAGTATCTCAACTCTGCCGATATCAGAAAGCATCCGGTCAAAAAATTCATTGACAGTGTCCTGTGAATAATTAGGAAGGTTCTTTTTGCAGACTGTCAGTGTTGTCTTGATAGAATTTATAGGATTGCCCAGTTCATGTCTTATGCCGGAAAAGATATATCCAAGATTGTTCATAGTATTTACAGCCTCTGCAATAGCATTTAGCCTGGTCTTTTCTGTTATATCATTCACGTAAACCCAGAAATACCTTTCTGAGATAAAGTAGATGGTATATCCGATGAACTTTTTGCCATACCGAAGGACACGGGATTCCTGAAAGTTTATCGGAAAAGAGGAAATCTTTATGTCAGACAGAATAAGTGAACTGAGAGCTTCATAGTCTTTTGGTTTTATTGTTCCTTTAAATATCTCGATGGCCAGTTTGTTCTGAAAAAAGACTTCTTTCTTTATAATGTCAAACCCTATGATGCCGAGGCTGATATCATCAAGAATATCCGCATAAATGCATTCACCAAGACATGGCGTTTTGCTTATCGGACATGCCCTGCCTGATTCCCTGTGGGCACAGGCAATGTTCTGTTCTTTCGCGCCTTCGTTGCTCAGAAAACCTCTTTAGGGGTCTTTATTCTTTTTCTCTTTTAATGTCTGCCCCTACTTTTATTAACTTCTCCTCGATATTTTCATATCCCCGGTCAAGATGATAAATTCTCTTTATAGTGGTTTCGCCTTCAGCTGCAAGCGCGGCGACAATAAGAGATGCACTTGCCCTGAGATCAGTTGCCATCAATGGAGCCCCTTTAAGTTTTTCCACACCCCTGATAGTTGCGGTGCCTCCATCAATATTTATGTCTGCTCCCATTCTTCTCAGCTCAGCAACATGCATTAGCCTGTTCTCAAAAATAGTCTCTGAAATTATGCTTGTTCCGTCTGCGATACTCACAAGAGACATCAACTGTGCCTGCATATCTGTCGGAAACCCGGGATAAGGCATTGTTGTAGTATTGACCGGCATCAGTTTTTTCGGCCCGATAACGCGAATGCTTTTGCCTGAGATCCTAAAAATAATACCGCTGTCTTTTAGTTTATTTATAATAGCGTCAAGATGATCAGCCTTGCATTTTTTTATAGTAATATCCCCGCCTGTTATCCCGGCTATAGCCATAAAAGTGCCGGCCTCTATCCTGTCAGGGATTATCGTGTGTCTCAGCGGCTTTAACTTGCTGACGCCTTCAATCTCTATTGTGCTGTTGCCTGCTCCCTTAATTTTAGCGCCCATTGATATCAGAGCATCAGCGAGGTCAACGACTTCCGGTTCCCTGGCTGCATTTTCTATAAGGGTTTTGCCGTCTGCAAGAGTTGCAGCCATCATGATATTCTCTGTGCCGGTAACTGTAGGGACATCAAAATAAATAGTTGCGCCCTTGAGTTTCTTGGCTTTTACAAGAACATAGCCGGATTCCAAATTAATGGTAGCACCCATTTTTTCGAGTCCCATAAGATGAAGGTTTATCGGCCGTGCGCCTATTGCACACCCTCCAGGCAGGGATACCTTTGCTTTTCCGAGTCTCGCTACCAAAGGGCCAAGAACAAGCACCGAAGCCCGCATTGTACTTACAAGCTCGTAGGGGGCTTCATAATTATTGATCCTGCTGCAGTCCAGTATCGCCTTGTTTTTTTCAAGATGGAACCCGGCTCCAAGGTCTGCAAGCAGTCTTCCCATTGTCATAACGTCCCTTAGGTGAGGGACCCTGCTTAAATGGTGTTCTCCTGATGCAAGCAGTGTTGCAGCCATTATTGGGAGCGCAGCATTTTTTGAACCGCTTATTTCGACCGTTCCCTTCAGCCTTTTTCCGCCTTTTATGACCAGCTTGTCCAGACAGACCTCCAAAAAGTAATATGAGTTATTTTAAAGATATTTACGGATAAATGAAAGCAGTCTATTTCATGTAATCAAACAATCTGTTCAAAATAAAATTATGAATTAATGAGAAAAAGCGGAATGAAAAATAAACACAATAACGACTCCTTTAAATAATAAATCTTCTCATTGAGGGGAAAAAAGAAGTACAAGAGTGCGCTTGAACGGACTAATCATCAAAAGCAAGGAGTGCAGTCCTGATAATCATGTCGCTTTTTTTGTGTTTATTTTGGACAGATTTCATTTATATGTTATTCTTAAAACATGAGAGAATTTACAATATATCAGGACGACGATGGCTCATGGGTCGCTGAATGCAAGGAACTTCCGGGCTACAGAGGAAAGGGCAGTACAAAAGAAGAGGCATTAGAAAAAATAAAGTCTATATTGCTGATCTATCATCCCTGTAGGTGCGAGGACTGAGCTAAAGACCTGCCTTAAGAATCCTCTCTATACCTGAATAATCCTTTATAATTTCTATTTTTCTGAAACCATACCCTGTTGCTACCCTGGCGACATCTTTTGCCTGATCAAATCCCACTTCAACCATGATCTTGCCACTCTTTTTCAAATAGCTTCCTGCTTCAGAAAATATTCTCCTGTAGAAATCAAGTCCATCCTCGCCTCCATCAAGTGCGCCAACAGGTTCCCATTCTTTGATCTCTCTCTGGAGTCCACTTATATCTGATGTTCTGATATATGGAGGATTCGAAATGATGAGGTCAAATAAGATAGGCTTTCTTATTGGTTCGAACAGAGAACCTTTCAGAAATTTAACATTCTTTATCTTATTGATCACAGCATTTTTCTTTGCGTATTTAATAGCTGTCGCAGATATATCAGAAGCATAAACCTTTGCATCAGGAAGCTCTTTTGCGATTGCAAGCGCGATGCATCCACTGCCTGTGCATAGATCAAGAATATTCAGTAAAGCGTGAGACGTAAGGCGTGAGGCGTTAATATTGTTGCTCGTGCCCCCTAACTCCTTCCCCCTAACAGTTTTTATTGCTTCCTGCACAAGAAGCTCTGTCTCTGGCCTTGGAATAAGAACTTCTTTACCTACTTTTATTTTAAGGTCAAGAAAATCTATATGTCCGATTATGTACTGAAGGGGCTCCCCTTTTGCCCTGCGCTTAAGAAGCCTGTTTATTTTAGCTTTTTGCAAGCGGTCTATTTCAGGATTATCCCTGTATGCAGAAAGCCTGTCTAATCCGGAAGCATGCAGAACCAGAAGTTCAGCATCAATCAAAGGGTCGCTCACACCTGAGCTCTCGAGAAGATCTGCCGAGGGTTTTAATTTTTCAAGAAGTCTCATGATTTAAGAATATCTGCGTGCATACAAGGCATATTTTACCGAAATCCGGGTTAAAGCTCGTTCAGTCTTTCAGCGTTATAATAAGTTGTGAGACTGTCAATGACCTCATCAAGATTTCCTTCAAGGATCTGTTCCAGTTTGTGCAGAGTCAGTCCAATTCGGTGGTCTGTTACTCTGTTTTGAGGGTAATTGTACGTCCTTATCCTTTCGCTCCTGTCCCCGGTTCCAACCTGAGACTTTCTGTCCTGTGCCCTCTCTTTATCCTTCTCTTCAACCTCAATCTCATAAAGCCTTGAACGGAGCACCTTCATTGCCTTGTCCCTATTCTTTGTCTGGGAACGCTCATCCTGGCACTGCACAGTCAATCCGGTCGGCACATGCACTATCCTTACAGCAGAATATGTAGTATTAACGCTCTGCCCCCCTGCCCCTGATGAACAAAACGTATCTATCCTCAGGTCTTTTGCCTCTATCTTCAGATCAACATCCTCAGCCTCAGGAAGCACAGCCACGGTTGCCGCAGATGTATG
>MHDW01000002.1:0-2099 GCA_001803645.1 Nitrospirae bacterium GWC2_42_7
GGTTTAATAATAGAAGCAAAGAACGATATCTCGCTGGTATCTGTACGCTTTCCAAACAGAGGGCTGGCAGACATCATTGAACTTAGGGATGCTACCGGCTTTCCGCTCAGGAGTGTCAATATTCTTCCAGGGGAGAATAATAAAACTGTAGATCTGAATTATGTTTTATCCGCCAACGAGACATATCAGCTTGTTTCAACAAAACACGGCAACCGTTATTTTGCAAGTTACAGCTCGTTTCCTTTTGGCAATACTGATCTGACGGTTCTTTCGTCGTTTGATGGCAGCACTTTATACTGGGCTTCTTTTAATGATATTGTTACCTCTTCATGCGTTGAACAATTATCAGGCCTGATCAGTTGGTTTCCGGGCGACGGGAACTCTTACGATATAGCAGGCAGTAACAACGGGGCCTTGCAAAACGGAGCTGATTTTGCCCCTGGAATATTTGCACAGGCTTTCAGTTTTGATGGTGTGGATGATTATCTTCAGATATTATCTCCTTCAGGATTGCCTACTGGGAGTTCAGCTCGGACGATAACCCTCTGGTTCAGAACACCAAGGGACCTTTCTGCTTCTACAGATTCAACATTAATTCAGTATGGAACATCCGCTGACAATAACCTGTTTGGATTGATCACTTCCGGGACCAGTCCCGGAAAACTCTATTTTCAAGGCTATAACAATGATCTAAGCGGTATTACGGATATTCTGGCTGATACATGGTATCATGCCGCACTTACATATGACGGTACAACAGTCAGTCTTTACCTTGATGGACAAGAGGAAGATTATATGTCTCCAGTAACTCTTGATACAGTTATAGACGCAGATGGTTTCCTGATAGGCGGCGGTCCGGGCTTGCCATCATGGGAAGGATTAATTGATGAAGTGAAGATTTTTAACCGGGCCCTTTCAGAACAGGAAATTCTCACCAGCTATTATGCGGAGAGTATTGGCATGTGTACATATAAATCAGATATTGCATTGACAATGACCGATAGTCCTGACCCTGTTGAAGAGGGAGGGACGTTAACTTATACCTTAACAATAACAAATAATGGCCCTGATGTTGCGTCTGATGTGTTTTTAACTGACGTGATTCCAACGGAAACCTCATATGTTTCAGCAACCAGTTCTCAGGGAGCCTGCAACGAGTTGGGAGGCACTGTTACATGCGACATAGGGGACATGAATAATGGCGCGGCTGTTACTGTCACTATTGTTGTTACAGTAGGTTTATCGGGCGAAATTACGAACACAGCAGATATTACATGCAGTACTTTTGATCCTTCCAACGGAAATAATACAGATACAGAAACTACTACCGTAGCTCTTAAATCAGATTTGTCCCTGACAATGACCGATAGTCCTGATCCTATTGAACAGGGAGAAACCTTAACATACATCTTAACAATAACCAATAATGGCCCGTATACTGCAACCGGCGTGATTTTAACTGACGTAATCCCAGCTGCAATAACATATGTTTCAGCAGAGACTACTCAGGGAACCTGTAGCGAGACAGATGGTACAGTTACTTGTGATATAGGGGACATGAATATCAGTGTGGTTACTGTAACAATTACTGTTACAGCTGTTTCGATAGGCACAATTTCTAATACTGCTAATGTTAAATGCAGTACTTTTGATCCTTCCAGCGGAAATAATACAGATACAGAAACTACTACGATCACTGGTCCTTATACAAACCTGACACTTATCAGTCCCAATGGAGGTGAGAAAATTGAATCAGGTTCGGTTTATACGATCAGATGGGGGGCTCCGACAGATGCAGTGAGCTTTAAGCTGAGTTATTCGTTTAATAACGGCCTGAAATGGAGAAAACTGGCAAAAGGTTTAACAGGAGACAGCTATGAATGGACAGTGCCTGTAAAGAGAGACAATCTTCCACAATGCCTTATCAGGGTGACTTCTTATGATGAGAAAAAACTGCAACTCGAACAGGATGACTCTGATTCCAGTTTTGAGATCATGGTTCTTGATATCACCTCTCCTGCGGAAGAAGAGAGCTTTTATTCAGAAGACGATGTAGAGATTACATGGGACACCTTCACAACATCGGTTGCATCCGTTAC
>MHDW01000002.1:2110-9108 GCA_001803645.1 Nitrospirae bacterium GWC2_42_7
GCATTGACTGTGGTGTAGAGTGGAAGGATATAGAAACACTTACCGGCGATGATATCATTCCTCCTTATACATGGAAAGTTCCGCCGCTTAAAATCGCACCTGATTGCAGTTTAATCAAAGTGAAATTGAAAGACATAAAGGGCAAATCGCTGGGTACTGATTCGATTCAATTAACACTTTTGCCGTCTGAACCCATATAACAACGAAGGAGCAAGACAGAAATGAAAAAGTTTCCATCTCAATATTTAAAGATCGGGGAAAAATTTAAGAAGTATCATGACGCGCTCAGCAATCTCGGGAAGGCCGCAAAGGAAGCAGGTCCGCTCGATGAGAAGACCTCACAGCTTATCCAGCTTGCCGCAGCCGCAGCCATAAGGTCAGAGGGCTCAGTTCATTCACATGCAAGAAGGGCACTTGAGGCCGGTGCAAAACCTGATGAGATCTATCACGCCTTACTGCTCCTGACAAGCACTATAGGTTTTCCGAATGTCTCAGCAGCGTTGTCTTGGGCTGAAGACGTTTTAAAGAAGAAAAAATAAATTCAAATCACCGCAGAGACGCCAAAAGCGCAGAGAGTTTGTATTCTTAAACTCCCCTCCTTGGTTAAGGAGGGGTCTCCCGAAGGGAGGGGGTGGTTTGCCTGAACCTATTACCACCCCGGCCTTCGGCCACCCCTCCTAAAATAGGAGGGGAGTTTAAAAGATAAATTTCTGGCCTCTCAACTACAAAATAAAATATAACTTTGCGCTCTTTGCGCCTCTGCGGTGAGCATTTTTTACATAGCTGAACTATTGCGTTTTTTGAATCCTTATCATCAAATGTTCTACAATATCTCACCAAAGTAATTCATAAGCAATAATAACCCTGAAAGGTTCTTATAACTCATACAAATGATGGATTTTAAAATTTAATAAACACGAGAGGTATGTCTATGCTTTCAGAACGCGCAAAGAAAATTAAACCTTCGCCGACACTGGCAATTGATTCAAAGGCAAAATCCATGAAAGCCTCAGGTATTGATGTAATAAGTTTTGGCGTTGGAGAGCCTGACTTCGATACCCCGGATAATATCAAGGAAGCTGCTGTTAAGGCAATGAAGGACGGCTTTACGAAGTACACGGCTGTTGGCGGAATAGATGCTTTAAAAGATGCGATAATAGAAAAGCTCGAAAAGGACAATGGGATCTCATATAAAAGAGAGGAGATCATTGTGTCCTGCGGGGCAAAACATAGTCTTTATAATATTGCGCAGGCGATATATGGGCCGGGAGATGAGGTGATAATACCTTCGCCGTACTGGGTTTCTTATCCTGATCAGGTGCTGCTTAATGATGCTACGCCTGTTTTTGTGAAGACCTATGAGAAAGATTCTTTTATTTTGAGGCCTGAGGCGCTTCAGGCCGCGATAACAAAAAAGACTAAGGCCATAATACTTAATTCTCCTTCAAACCCCACCGGACTGACCTATGATAAAAAAGCACTTGAGGGGATTGCAGAGGCTGCATTAAAGCACAATTTCTATATAGTCTCTGATGAGATATATGAAAAGCTTTTATATGACGGGGTCAAGCATGTAAGCATCGCTTCCCTCGGGAAAGAAGTGCAGGCCAGGACAATAGTTGTCAACGGACTTTCTAAATCGCATGCAATGACAGGCTGGAGGATCGGTTATGCTGCAGGCCCTGCTGAGATTGTAAAGGCCATGACGAATATCCAGAGCCAGTCAACCTCTAATCCTAATTCCATAGCGCAGAAGGCTGCGGTAGAAGCTTTGAAAGGCCCGCAGGATTTTATAGGGAAGATGCTTGTGGAATTTGACATGAGAAGAAAATATCTTGTTTCTGAACTCAACAAGATCAAAGGCATGAGCTGTATAACTCCTACAGGCGCATTTTACGCCTTCCCTAATACTTCAAAGATCTACGGCAGGAGCTTTAAAGATAAAAAAATATCTTCTTCAACTGATCTTGCTCTTTATCTTCTTGATGAGGCAAAGGTTGCTCTTGTCCATGGTGAAGCCTTTGGTGATGACAACTATATCAGGCTGTCATACGCAACATCTTTGGATGAGATCAAGAGAGGTGTAGAGAGGATAAACGAGGCCTTGGACAGGCTCGAATAAATGCAAAAATCTTTTCGTTCAGGTTATGTTTCATTGATAGGCAAGCCTAATGTTGGCAAGTCCACGCTCCTGAACCTCTTTCTCGGCCAGAAGATATCCATTGTAACTGAAAAACCACAGACCACAAGAAACAGGATCCTGGGGATAAAGACCCTTGAGGATGCGCAGATCCTATTTATTGATACGCCGGGTATTCACAGGCCTAAACATATGCTTGGAGAGGCAATGGTCAGGACAGCAACTAATACTCTCAATGAGATAGACCTTATTGTTTTTGTAACTGAGGCAGAACTGCCTGCAATGCCTGATAAGGAGATAATTGGCCTGCTTAAGAATTTTAACAAGCCTGTTATACTCGCGATAAACAAGATAGATAAAGCAAAAAAATCAGAACTGCTGACAATCATAGATGAATATGGGAAGCTCTTTCCTTTTAAAGAAATAGTTCCGTTGTCCGCGCGCAAGCAGGATGGCACAGATGAACTTCTTGGAAGTATAATGAAATATCTGCCTGAAGGCCCAAAGTTTTATCCTGATGAACAGATCACAGACCAGATAGAGAGATTTATGGCTGCCGAGATAATAAGAGAGAAGATAATGGAGAAGACCTCGGAAGAAATACCACATTCAGTAGCGGTCGAGATTGTAGACTGGAAACAAAGGGAAGACGGCCTTGTGTCCATAAGCACCAATATTTATGTTGAAAGAGAAGGCCAAAAGGGTATAATTATAGGCGGGAAAGGTAAAATGCTGAAATTAATAGGAAGTCTGTCGCGGGTTGATATCGAAAGGATGCTCGGAACTAAGGTTTTTCTCGAGATAAGGGTAAAGGTAAGAAAGGGATGGCGCGACGACAAAAAAGCTTTAAGTGAAATGGGGTATTTCTGATGCTGGTTGAGATGAAGGTCGAGGGGCTTCTTTTTGATCCGAGAAGCAATATGTATATACTTCTCCTGAAGGAAATTGATGGAGCCGGAACACTCCCGATCTGGATCGGCAAACCTGAGGCGGATTCAATAGCGCTGGCATTAGGAAGAGTTGCAACTCCGAGGCCCCTGACGCATGACCTTATTAAAAATGTTGTAGAAGGGCTTAAGCTGAAGATGACAAGGATAGTTATCACTGAAATAATAGATAGCACCTATTATGCGCTTATTTACGTCAGTGACGGAAAAAAGGAAACATTGATCGATTCAAGGCCGAGTGATGCTGTGGCTGTTGCCCTCCGGTGCAGAGTTCCGATATTTGTTGAGGAGAGCATAATGGCCACTAAAACAGCCGATGAGCTGGATGAATGGCTAAAAAATCTCAAGCCCGAAGATTTTGGAAATATTATGTAATGCTTCAGAGAACAGAAGGAATAGTATTAAGGACAAATCCGTACGGAGAAGCTGACCTTATTGTTACATACCTCACAAAAGACTATGGCATAGTTAAGACCTTTGCAAAAAGCCCCCGTAAGATCAAAAGCAGGTTCGGAAGCAGCCTTGAACCTCTCACATATTCAAAGATCTCATTCTGGGGAAAAGAGGACTCCGCTCTGCCGAGGCTGACACAGGCTGATATCATATACCCGTTTCATGTATTGAGAAGCTCTCTGAAAAGTTTTTTAAAGGTCTCCGAGATGATAGAAATAACATTATCTTTTGTTCCTGAGAGAGATCCAAGCCCGAAAGCTTATTCTTTGCTCATTAATATGCTGCGCGCTTTTGAGGAGGACAGCAGTGACCGTATGCTTGTGATATATTACAAGCTGAAGCTTCTCGATGTAACAGGCTTTCTCCCGAAAATTACAGGCTGCGGCAGGTGCGGAAATGCAGGCCATGATTTTTATCTGTCACACGGAACTGTATTGTGCGAAAAATGCTCAAAGGGTTTTGAGACATCATTCAGGATATCTGCCGGCCTTGTGAATTTCTATAAGAATCTGCTTGAATGGAATATATCGCATATAAAAAGGATCAAGCCATCTGACGCCCTTGTTTTAGAGCTTTCGATGCTTATTGATGAACACATAAGATATGTGACAGAAAAAAGTCTTAAGACACGGGCGTTCAGGGTATAGCTAAGACAGATCCTATTCCCTGAGCTTTTCTTCTTCTTCCTGAATGGTTTTGCAGTTTATGCACATTGTGGTGACAGGTCTTGCCTCAAGTCTTTTGATCTCAATTTCCTCTCCGCAGTCCTCA
Source organism: Nitrospirae bacterium GWC2_42_7 (assembly GCA_001803645.1). Classification (GTDB taxonomy): domain Bacteria; phylum Nitrospirota; class Thermodesulfovibrionia; order Thermodesulfovibrionales; family UBA6898; genus GWC2-42-7. The sequence goes on from MHDW01000002.1 coordinate 6,422, forward strand.
CAAATGCCGAATGTCTTGGTTTCTAAGCGGTCAAGGGCCTCGTCTATTTTTCTCAGAAGACGCTGTTCTCTTCCTCTAAGACGAAGCATGAAATTAATGTCTGTTTCAGCTGTAGCCTGATCTCCCTGATCAGGGAATGTGGTCTGTCCCGGAAGTTCGTTCAGCGCTTCTTCAGCTTCATCGAGAAGGGAATCCTTATGCATAAGGAGTTTTGACTTGATGTCCTGAATCTTTCTTTCCCTGTAAGAAGACGTTTTTGTGGAAGCTTTTTTTGATTTAACCGTTTTCTTTAAAACAGGTGAGGATGAAGTTGTTTTTTTAGGTTTTGAAATAACGGCCTTTGTTTTTACTATTGCCTTTACTTTTGCTTTTGTCTTTACTTTTGCCTGTGCAGGTTTCTTTTTTATAGAGGTTTTAGCAGTTTTAACTAAAGGTTTATTTACAGATTTAGATTTAGTTTTTCCTGCAGATTTCTTTTGTTTTATATTTTTGATTTTAGCCATATTAGCTCCTGTTTTGAATTTTAATACAGTAACAAAACAGCTTCATCTTAGTCAAGAAATTAAGAATGAAAACCATGTTTGTTTTTGAAGAAAAAAGAAGAATAATCAGTAAAATGCAGCAAAAATCAAGCGCAGTTTGTTTGTGATCTTATGAAACCTATGAGGGATTGTCTGCTTTCTTCGTCAATATCTGTAAATTGAACACCGATGCCTGCTTCTTCATCGCTGACATTGAGAAAATTCAGATGAACGACTTTGGCGACTATTTTTATAGCCTCCTGTAGTCCTGGAACATGAAGATAGAGGCATATATCGGAATCGATCTTGTGCTGTACCTTAGTTTTAATAAACATGCCGCCGCTGCTTACGTTTTTGGTATATTCGGTAAGAAAATTATCGAAATTTGTGTAGTTGACCTTAAGGGTTGTCTCGCATCTCTTGTCCTCTCTTTCATCAACGTGCGGAATTTCTACTTCGTCAACAGAAGTAATGCTAATAATTGAACCGCATTCAGGGCAGGGGATTTCAGGAAAAGGATTCTGCTCTAAATGAACTTCCGAAAGGATCTCCTTGCACTGAGGGCATTGGTGCTGTTTCCTTGTAACAGATTCGCTGGAGGTCTTTGCACCAAAATCTTTCTTGAAATCTTCAAATTCACTGGACATTAACATAATTATAAAAGAGTATTATATGTTAAAGCAATACAATTGATGTAAAGCAAGTAATCTTTCAGTTATGGGTGGAGTGTTAGAAATTAAAAGTAACCCACCCCTGCACCCCTCCCAAGAGGGGACTGTTTATCAAGTCTGTTATCCCTGTACCCCTCTAGGGAGGGGACTTGTGGAAAAATAATCTTTTCCAAAGAGAACACATGGCGGAAGTCTTTATTTTAATTCCCCTCTTGGGAGGGGTGCAGGGGTGGGTTTTCCTCAGTAACTGATTGGTTACTAAAATAGCATTTGCGAACACAGAATCTACCTGTAATTCAGAAAATCTATATGTATGCCGAGGTCTTTTTCTTTAAGTAATTGTATTATCGTCTGAAGATCATCGATCTTTTTTGCTTTGATCCGTACCTGGTCTTTTTGTATCTCTGACTGGACTTTAATTTTTGTGTCTTTGATGAGCTTTACTATCTCTTTTGATTTTTCGATAGGTATCCCCTGTTGCAATGTTACCAGCTGTCTTACAGTTCCGCCAGATGCCTGATCGATCTTCTCATAGTTCAGCGCTTTCAGAGATACTCCTCTTTTGATCAGTTTAGACTGAAGGATGTCAATAACGCTTTTAAGTTTTTGCTCATCATCTGAATTGATAGTTATTTCGTATTTGTCCTTGTTCAGTTCTATACTGCTTTTGCTTCCCCTGAAATCAAATCTTTGCCCTATCTCTTTCATTGACTGCTGAACAGCGTTAAGGACTTCCTGTAGATCGATCTTGCTGGCGATATCAAAAGAATGTTCGTCTGCCATTTATACCTCCGTTTTTTTTGGTTCAGGTTTGCATAACGGGCAGAATGGTTCCCCCAGATCCAGAGGGCAGATATGCCCGCATTCAGGGCAGCACACGCATTCATCAAGCAGTTTTTTGCAAACCAAGCATATATTCATTATGGAAATTATATCTTTATCAGGATCCATTCTTCAATGTTTTAATATCTTTCTTCCCAAATTTGTTGAAATTCTGTTAAAATTATCATTCACAAGATATTTCATGCTTGCGGTTAGGTTTAAAAAACTTGGAGGTTTTAATAATGGACTACTTTTTGAATGAAGAACAGATAATGATAAGAGACCTTGCGAGGCAGATCGCTGAAGAGAAGATCGTGCCTGTCAGGGCTGAACTTGATGAGACAGGTGAATTCCCGTGGGATGTAATGAAAGTGCTTGCTCAGTCTGACCTCTTTGGACTTTTTATTCCTGAAGAATACGGAGGCCTCGGCAAGGGCTGTCTTGAACTCTGCCTTGCTGTCGAGGAGTTATCCAGGGCATGTGTTGGTATTTCTACTTCTTATGCTGCAAACGCTCTCGGCACATATCCGCTCCTACTTTTCGGGACTGATGCGCAGAAGAAAAAATATCTGCCGGATATAGCTTCAGGCAAGAGGCTGGTTGCCTTTGGATTGACAGAGGCAAACGCAGGCAGCGATGCAAGCGGCATCCAGACAACCGCTAAACTTGAAGG
>MHDW01000003.1 GCA_001803645.1 Nitrospirae bacterium GWC2_42_7
TCAAACGCACCAATATCTTTTGGGATAATATTCAGCCCAAGACGCTCAGCCACCTTCTGCAGCAGCATGTCCCTGCCTGAATATTTACCGCTGTTATAAATTATCTCTGCGTTCTCTTCAGCCATTTCAACAAGCCTTCTTTTTTGACCGCGTTTTGGCGCAATGATCGTTACATGAGACCCCTTTTTATCTGAAAGCCATGGGGATAATATTGCCGCATCTTCAGGCATGTCAGAGCATATTATTTTTGCAGGAGGTATGATCTCTTTTTCGTAAAATTGTTCTATCAAATTTTTCATTAAATATGCTGGGGTCTCGTCTGATATGTTTTTAAGCCTGAAGTCCTTTGAACCTATCATAATGCCGTTTCTCAAAAAGAGTATTTTAAAGACAATAATATTTTCTTCCTTGAAAGATCCGATAACATCAATGTCTCCAAGACCGGGCGTAGCTGCTTTTTGGGTCTCTGATATTTTTTGCAGGGCAACGATACGGTCTCTGACAACTCCTGCTTCTTCATAACGCAGTTTCTCGGAAAATCTCTGCATCTTCTTTTCAAGGGATACAAGCAGCTTGTTGTTTTTTCCTTCGAGTAGCAGGCGTATCTCATTTATCATGTCCATGTATTTATTATGGTTTATAAGTCCGGCACAGGGGCCTGCGCATTTTTTTATCTGATGCTGGATGCAGGGCCTCATTCTTTTTTCGAGCGATTGCCTGCATGTGCGGATATGAAAATTATCTTTTATAAAAGAAAGGATCTTCCACATAGGCCCTGACGGCACATACGGCCCGAAATATCTTGACCCGTCTTTATTTATCCGTCTGACAACTTCAAGTCTCGGCCATTCTTCGTTTATTGTGAGTTTTAAATATGGGTAGCTCTTGTCGTCTCTGAGAAGGACATTGTAGCGGGGCCTGTGCTGCTTTATCAGATTGGCCTCAAGCACAAGCGCCTCGAGCTCATTTCCTGTTACCGTGTATTCAATATCACTTACGCTCTTTATCATCGCAGTCTTTCTCATATCAAGTCCGGATGATCTCTGAAAATAGCTCTTCACACGGTTTTTAAGATCTTTTGCTTTCCCAACGTAAAGGATCCTGTCAGCCTTATCCTTGAAAATATAGACCCCGGGTTTTGCTGGTATGGTTAATAGTTTTTCCTTCATCAATAGATCATAAATTAATTATGCCGAAAACAGGCATAAAAATTTGGCATTTGTAATGGGACATCAAATCACCCTCCCCTTCATCCCTGCCTACCGGACAGGCAGGCCCTCCCCTCAAGGGAGGGGAACATTTCTTTAACATCCTCGCCCCTTGGGGGAGAGGATTGAGGAGAGGGGTGTCTTTTTGCTTGTACACTTGTTAGTAAATCAACGGTTTTGTAAATCCATATTTATTTCCCGGCTTTCAGCTTCTGTATCTCTTCCTTAAGAGCTGCAGCATCCTGCGCATTAGGCTCAATCTCAAGAGCTCTCTCTAATTCTTTTATTGCCCCGGCTATGTCTTTCAAGTCATATGCCAGAGTTACCCCAAGATTCTTGTGTGCTATCACATGGTCAGGATTAATTTTAAGTGCTTTTCTGTACTCTTCTACTGCCTTATCAGAGTTTCCTGAATATCTGTAGCAAGTCCCCATATCAACCCGCACCTCAGTGTTGTTTGGAGTGATTTGCAGCGCCCTTTGATATGCGTCTATCGCCTCAGTAAATCTCTTTGTATCCATCATCGCATTGCCGAGTTTGATCCATACATCAACATTCCCGGGGTCTTTCTGCGCTGCTTCCTTCAGTATCTTTGTATCATCCTGTGACTGAATAGGGCCTGCCGGGAACTGACTAACTGGTTTTGGCTCTTCTTTCTGCCGGCATCCAGCAATCGTAAAAACAAACAACATTACAATTAATATTTTCTTCATCACATCCTCCAATTACAGTATTTCTGTTATTTTAGCAAAATACGTCAGGCATTCAAAACAAACAGCTTACCTAAAACATAATATATCCTTTTCCAGTTGCTGAAATAATACTGCTAAGGCTATACTTCATAGAACAAAACCTGCGTTTTTCAAGATTACTATCAGGAGTGTATCATGGCTTTTTTAGGTGAGGTTTTTTCGAGCGAGATTATCAAAAAGCATGTTCTCGACCCTAAAGGTGAAGAACTCGGAAGGGTCAGGGACCTTGTTATCGTTAAAGGCGACCCGCTTCCAGTAATCATTGCGCTTATTATTGAAAAGAAAAACAAGCTGTTTTACCTTGCATGGACAGACCTGAACATTTTCAACAAGAAAATAATTTCCTCCAGTGTTTACAGCGACAGTTTGCTTATTTATGAATTCAAAGAAGACGATCTTCTGATAGTCAGGGACATCCTCGATAAACAGATAGTTGATGCCAACGGTGCAAAGGTAGTAAGGGTAAATGACATAAAACTTGAGGGATATCATGATAAGGCAGTGCTTGTTGCAGTTGATGTAGGCATGAGGGGCATTCTCAGGAGGCTTGGGATCGAAAGAGGCGGAGAAGACTTAATGAGGCTTTTCAAAAAGCATCTCCCATTTAGTCTTATAAGCTGGAACTACATACAGCCGCTTCATCCAAAGCTCTCAAGTATTGCGCTCACAGTGCCAAGACAGATGGTATCTGAACTTCATCCTGCTGATCTGGCAGAGATAATAAGCCAGGTCTCGCATAAAGAAGGCGCTTCTTTCTTTAAAGACCTTGATGTTGAAACAGCCGCAGAAGCTCTCTCAGAACTCGAACCTGATGTGCAGGCAGATATTATAACTGCCATGGATTCTGAAAGAGCTGCTGACATTATAGAGGAAATGCCCCCTGATGATGCAGCAGACATCCTCAGCGACCTGTCTGCTGAAAAAGCACAGGAGATCCTCGAAAATATCGAAAAAGAAGAGGCCGAAGATATTCAGGAACTCCTTGGCCATGAAGAAGATACTGCCGGCGGGCTTATGACAAACGATTACATCTCATATTCACCGGAAATGACTGTTAAGGAGGCGACCGAGCGTTTTAAAAGAGACGCCAGAGAAGTTGAGACCGTTTATTACATCTTCGTAATTGATAAAGACGAAAAACTGATCGGGATCACTTCTCTAAGGGAGATGCTTCTGGCAGAATCCGACTGTCTGCTTGCTGATATAATGGAGACCAATCTCAAAACAGTTTCCCCGGGAGAGGATGAAATGGTTGTGGCAGAAGTGGTATCCAAATACAATCTGCTTGCTATTCCGGTGGTGGACGAAAATGGATATATGCATGGGATCATCACTGTTGACGATATAATTGATGTTCTCCTTCCTCGTTCCTCAAGGAGAAAAAGGAGAAAGGTATGAGCCGCTGGAAGAGAATTCTTCTTTTTATGGCCATTATGGGCCCTGGGATCATTACCGCCAACATTGATAACGATGCCAGCGGAATTACAACATATTCAGTGGCAGGAGCAAGATTCGGGTATTCACTTTTGTGGACTCTTATCCCTACAACGATCGCTCTTGTTGTCATTCAGGAGATGGTCGCAAGGATGGGTGTTATAACAGGAAAAGGCCTCTCAGACCTTATCCGTGAAAACTACGGGGTAAAGTCCACCTTTTTCCTGATGATCGGCCTGCTGGTTGCCAATGTAGGGACTACAGTTGCAAACTTTGCAGGATGGGCAGCCAGTATGGAAATACTGGGACTGAGCAAATATATAATGGTGCCGGCCGGTGCAATTGCCATCTGGATACTCGTCACAAAAGGAAGCTACAGAGTTGTTGAAAGTATACTTCTCTTTGCGTGCCTTCTGTATTTTGGATACGTGATATCAGGCTTCATGGCACATCCTGACTGGTCAGAAGTATTCAGGAGTACTTTTGTGCCTGACATCAAATGGGACTCGGAATATATCTATCTCAGTATCGCAATAATCGGGACGACCATTACCCCGTGGATGCAGTTTTATCTTCAATCCTCAATAGCTGAAAAAGGCGTTAAAAAAGAAGAATACAGCGCATCCAGGCTGGACGTTATCATAGGCTGCAGCATTACTGATATAGTCGCCTTTTTCATAATAGTGACCTGCGCCACAACTCTTTTTTCAGCAGGGATCAGAATAGACGAGGCCGCTGAAGCAGCAAACGCACTCAGGCCGCTTGCCGGCAACTATGCTTCTTTGATCTTCGCGATCAGCCTTGCAAATGCATCGCTTCTCGGGGCTATTATTGTTCCACTTGCAACAGCTTATTATATTTCCGAAGCCTTGGGATGGGAAAGAGGCGTAAACAAAACCTTCAAAGAAGCCCCGCAGTTCATGTGGATATACACATTTATAATCGTTGTTTCTGCATTGCTTATTTTAATCCCGGGTGCTCCTCTGGTGTTTCTGATGGTTCTGTCTGCTGTAATAAACGGCTTGCTTTTGCCTTTTGTCCTTTTTTACGCAATCTCTCTCGTTAATAATAAAACCCTGATGGGCGAATATACCAACAGCAGAAGCTATAATTACATTGCATGGGGCACTGTAGCCACAATAATACTCCTGACATCTTTGTTGATCATAAAAACTTTGATTCCAAATATATTATGAAGCGGTCAATGCCTGCTTTTAATGGAGAACAGAATGGTTAGAGCAATAGAATGGAAAAACGGCAGGGTTGTGATGCTGGACCAGAGCAGGCTCCCTGTTGAGGTTGAATATATAATATGTGCTGATTACCTGAAGGTAGCTGAGGGCATAAAAAAGCTCTGGATAAGAGGAGCTCCGGCGATCGGAATTGCAGCAGCTATGGGAATAGCTCTTGCAGCACAGGATGTAAAGGCTGACAGTTTTGACAATTTTTTGAACAAGCTCTCGCCGGTCTTTGATACTATGCTATCCACAAGGCCGACAGCTGTAAATATAAAATGGGCTGTCGAAAGAATAAAGGCTTTTTTGAACATACATAAAGACAATTCAGTGGCAGAGCTCAAAATAATGCTCATTGAAGAAGCACAGAGAATCCTCGAAGAAGACATACAGGTCAACAAAGCCATTGGAACTTGGGGAGCCCAGTTCATTAAAGACGGCGACACAATTCTTACCCACTGCAATGCAGGAGCGCTTGCAACCGGTGGTTATGGGACAGCAACTGCCCCTATGCTTGTTGCACGGGAACAAGGCAAAAAGTTTCAGGTCATAGCTGATGAAACAAGACCGGTACTTCAGGGTGCAAGACTCACTGCATGGGAGCTGATGCAGGAGGAGATACCTGTTACGTTGATAACTGACAACACAGCAGGCGCATTAATGAAGAAAGGAGCGATAGATCTTGCCATTGTCGGCACTGACAGGACTGCTCTTAACGGTGATGTAGCCAATAAGATCGGGACATATACTGTAGCTGTTTTGTGTAAAGAGCACAAAATACCTTTTTATGTTGCCGCGCCTCTGAGCAGTATAGATTTTTCGATGCTGTCAGGCGATCTTATACCAATAGAAGAAAGAAGCCCTGAAGAGGTCACAAATGTATTCGGAAAATGCGTGATAGCGCCTGAGGGTGTAAAGGTATGTAATCTCGCCTTTGATGTAACTCCGGCTAAATACGTTACAGCGATAATCACAGAAAAGGGCGCATTCAAACCTGAGCATATAAAAGAACTCGCAAAGAATAATGCTTCGCTCGACAAATTTAGAATAAAGGCGTCTAAATGAAAGGATGTTTATCTTGACAGCAAAATCTCCTCTGTCCTATCATCAAGTAATGAACCTTCAGGATGTATTCGATCTATACGACGACAGACTCCAGCTCGTCGAACAAAAGATCAACGAGCTTTTCAGAAATAAAATTCCCTCTATCCCTTTAATAGGTAAGCATATTATTTCCAGCGGGGGCAAAAGACTCAGGCCTCTTTTTCACCTTATCAGCGCTGATATTTCCGGTTACAGGGGCGATGCAAATATAGAGATCGCCGGTATCATAGAATCTATCCATACTGCTTCACTTCTTCATGATGATGTCGTTGATATGGCTGAGATCAGAAGGGGAAAGGCATCTGCTAATTCTGTATGGGGCAATCAGGTTGTAGTTCTCGCAGGTGATTTTCTGTATTCAAATGCCTTAAGGGTTGCTGTACTGCTGAAAAACCAGAAGATAATGGAATCTCTCTCATCCGCAACCACCCGTATGACTGAAGGCGAACTGCTTCAGCTTAACAGGACCGGCGACACTGAAATCACAGAACTGGAATATATCGAGATCATCTCTGCAAAGACCGGTGCACTCATCTCTGCTGCTTGCAGAACAGCTGCAATTCTCGGCGGTCTCTCTGATGAACATGAAAATGCGCTGGCAAACTTCGGGATGAAGACCGGCATAGTCTTCCAGATGGCAGATGACATCCTCGATTATATGGCAGATGAAAAAGAGCTCGGCAAACGCCTCTGCAAAGACCTGGAAGAAGGAAAGATCACCCTGCCCCTTCTCTACGTCCTGTCAGTTGCCAAAGAAGATGAATCTGCAGAAATAAAGAGAATATTAAAAGATGATTTTTCTGAAAAAGGCGCCTTAAGGATCAAGAGCCTCCTGAAAAAATATAATTCTATAGATATTTCCTTTAATAAAGCCAGGCGGCTGATAGACACTGCCAAAGCAGAGCTTTCTGTCTTCCCTGATTCAAAAGCAAAAGAAGCTCTTTTTACGATAGCAGACTATTCACTTCAGAGAGATAAATAAATGCATAAGTTTGTTGAACTGGCAAAACAGAGCGTTGAAGGCTTTGTAAAGACCGGCAGAACAATATCTCCTCCTGAGCCGCTTTCACCTGAGATGAAAGAAAAGGCAGGAGTATTTGTGAGCATCAAAAAACACGGCCATTTGCGGGGATGCATAGGGACCTTTATGGCCTGCCATGAAAATATAGCTGCTGAAATAATTAAAAATGCTGTTGCTGCTGCAACACAGGACCCAAGATTTGATCCTGTTAAAGAGAATGAATTAGATGAATTGACATATTCCGTTGATGTACTTTCTCCGCCTGAAAAAGTAAAAGACCTGAGCGAACTTGATCCAAAGATATACGGTGTAATAATTACAAAAGGTTCCAGAAAAGGACTCCTTCTTCCTGACCTTGAAAGTGTTGATACTGTTGAGGAACAATTAAGGATAACAAGAATGAAGGCGGGTATTCTACCTGAAGAAAAAATAGACATTTTCAGATTCAGGGTGCAAAGACACAAATAAAATATGCCTGGCAGAAGCAAAGAAGAAAACAGCAGGAGTTCAGATTTAAGGCTGAGGCAGATACTGATCAGGCTGTTTCTGGTATTTTTGTTAAGCTCTCTTGTTTTAGCGGAAGGATACTATATTTTTCTATTAAGGGTTAAAATAGACACACAAACCGAAGAAATAAAAAATGTCTCTATGCAGTTGCAGCAATTGAAACTCGAAAGAGGTAATCTTAGCGAAGAGTTGTCTTCAATAAAAAAGCCAATGACAGGAGAAGAAAAAGATGGAGCTACCAACAAAAGGTAATATCAAAGACGTAAGTCTCGTCAAGATACTGGCATCCCTTAACAGGGACCGAAAAACCGGAACGCTTTCCATCACTACCCCTGTCTTTACAAAGAAAATTTATATCAAAATGGGGGACGCTATTTTTTCTTCCTCTTCTTACGAAGATGACAGACTGGGAGAAATGCTCTTAAAAGCAGGAAAGATAACTGTTGAGCAATACGATAAATCTGTAGAGATCCTGAAAGCAACCAGAAAGAGACAGGGGGCGATATTGGTTGAACTCGGCTACCTTACCCCAAAAGACCTTTTCTGGGGGGTTAAGTTCCAGGTTAAAGAAATAATCCACAGTATGTTTCAGATAGAAGAAGGTGAATATGAATTCAATGAAAGCACTTTACCCACCGATGAGGTCATTACTCTCAGAATGAGCATGGGAAATCTTATATATGAAGGCGTAAAGAAAATAGAGAACTGGACAAGGGTCAGAAATGAAATGTCTGATACTGATTCTATCCTCAAACTAAGCAATGATCCGCTTTCTCTTTTTCAGCAAATTGAATTGAGCGCACAGGACAAGAAGATCCTCTCGCTCATAGACGGCAGTAAAACCATCAAGCAGATCATTGACCGACCATGGATCAGTTCTTTCGAAGCATTAAAGATCCTGTATGTATTATCTTCTATAGGTATGGTTGAACTATCTTCTGTTATTCAAGAAAAAGAAACAACTGAAGACGCACATCCCGAAAAAAAGGAAGAGACCGTATCTCTTGATGAAATACTCCAGCCTTATTCAGAAGAGGAAGATGCCTTATTAAAAAGAATAGACTCTGTTTATTCAAAGCTCAACAGCATAACCATGAGCGAACTGCTCGAAGTAAACGAAGGAACAAGCATTGAAATAATAAAGAAAAACTATTATAGGCTTGCCAAGGAATTTCATCCTGACAGATACTTTACTTTTACTGATCCTGCCATTAAGATGAAACTCACGGCAATATTTGATGCAGTCACGAATGCCAATAATACATTAAAGGATGACAAGCTCAGGGCCGAGTATTTCCGTTCTCTAAAAACGCCGTCCCAAAAACAGGAACCTAATGAACAGCAAAAGGCCGATGAACAGTTCAAGAGGGGCATAGCAGAATTTAAAAAAGGAAATTTCTGGGGTGCCATAGACAATTTCAAATGGGCCACAAAATTAGTCCCTCAGAATGCTGTTTACTGGAGCTACCTATCGCTTGCTTTCTCCAAAATACCCGGAAAGCTGAAGGACTCTGAAGACACCCTGCTTACAGCCATAAAACTGGAGCCTTTTAATGCCGACTATCACGCTAATCTTGGGCTTATATATATAAAGGCCGGGATCAAGAAGAGGGCTCACAGCAGTTTCATGAAAGCATTAAAAATCGACCCGCAAAATGAAAAGGCAAAAAAAGGCCTGGAACAGACAAAAGAATAGTAGATATTTCATCCTAAAAACGGCAGTTCGAGTCTGTCATTGCGAACCTG
>MHDW01000004.1:0-147 GCA_001803645.1 Nitrospirae bacterium GWC2_42_7
CGGGGACCAGATATGGATCATATGCCGGAATAACCAGATGATAATATTTCTGGTATCTTGCTGTTTTTTTACCCTGTCAGAGATTTATCTCTGACAGGGTAAATTTGTCTGTCACTTCTGCATTTTCCTGATGGTATCGCCAAGTTT
>MHDW01000004.1:182-8298 GCA_001803645.1 Nitrospirae bacterium GWC2_42_7
CTCTTTGCGCATTCAGGGCACGGTCATAATGCTCTTTGGCAACAGAGGCAAGACCCTTCTCCTCCTTAACAGCAGGAAGCGGGAGGGCCCCGGACAGTGCTGTTTCTCCTGAAACCCGGACATCTCCGAATATCCTGGAGAGTGCTGTATCAAGTGTCTCTTCCATAGCGATACGGTTTTCGTATGCTACGATAACTCTTTTCAATTCAGGTATCTTGCCTGTCTCTGCCCGGAGGTAAAGCGGCTGGACATAAATAAGAGAATTTTCGATGGGGATAACCAGCAAAGTCCCCTGGATCACCTGTGAACCGCGCTGGTCCCAGAGTGATATCTGCCTTGAGACCTCAGTATCCTGATTTATCCTGGCAACGATCTGCTTTGGCCCGTAGACAAGCTTGTCCTTTGGAAAACGGTAGACCATGAGTTTCCCGTAGGATGGGTCATCACTGCGGCCTATCATCCATGCTGAGAGGTTGTCTTTATTTTTTGGATTAAAGGGGATCATCAGGATGAATTCCTCTTTTTTCTCTCCCGGCAGTTTCATGATCGTGTAATAGGATTCCATGGCTGCTGCATTCGCGGTTGTTCCCATGACAGGTATCTCCCACTGGTCTTCCTTGTTGTAAAACATCTGCGGCTCTTCCATGTGATATGTTGAATAAATATGTGTCTGGATACTGAAGATGTCCAGAGGATATCTGATATGTTTTTTCAGATCAGCCGGCATTTCTGAAAGCTGCAGAAGCGTATCCGGAAATATTTTACTTATTGTCCTGATGATAGGGTCTTCTTTGTCAGCTATGTAAAACTTCATGCTCCCATCGTATGCGTTAATGGTTACTTTGACCGAGTTCCTTATGTAATTAAGGCCGTTTCCCATCGGCTGTGAATAAGGAAATTTATTGCTTATGGTATAGGCATCGTATATCCAGAAGAGTTGTCCGTCATCAGATACGACCATATACGGGTCGTTGTCAAACATCAGAAAAGGCATGACCATACGCACTCTTTCAAGGATATTTCTATGAAAGAGGACCTTGCTTTCCTGTGTTATATCATTTGAGAGAAAAAGCTTCAACGAGCCGTAATATACTGAAAAGGCCAGTTTTTTGAGAAATGAATCTATCTTAACACCGCTTTTCCCTGAATACTCTGCAAAGACATTTGCTTCCCCAGAGGGATAATCGAACTCTTTTGACTTTGTATTCACTATTACGTATTTACTGGAGAGCTGGCCATAATATATTTCCGGCCTGTTGACCTTTATGTTATCAGCAGTTGATATTGGGGGTATGTCCTTGATAAGTAATACCGGCAGACCTTCAGGTGTTACCTGATTTACAGGCCCAAGAGTTAATCCGTATCCATGTGTAAATGTCAGCGTCTCGTTTATCCAGTTCCTGGTAGGTATGCTGTCTGAAGAGAGTTCTCTCGGGGAAAGCATTGTCTGGCGATATTCTCCGTTGATCATGTAACGGTCATTGCCGACCGAGGCAAAATCGTAATATGTGCGTATCTCCTGTATCTGACTGAAGGTGTCCAGCAGGGGGCGATGGTCCCAGAGGCGTATGTTTTTTATGGTTGCGCTGTTTTTCTTTATGTCCTCTTTTTCGAGAGTGGTACTTCCGGATATATCCCTCTCTTCCACTGTATCAATCCCGAAGCCTTTCCTTGTTGAGGCTATATTATGTTTGATATAGGGAGTTTCCTTTACGAGTTCATTTGGCGCAACTACAAACTTTTGTAAAACAGCGGGATAAACTGAACTTCCGATAAAAGATACCAGGAAATATATTGCGGTAGTTCCGATAAATATCTTATTGCGTCTAAGGAAAATATTAGCCATCAAAAGGGCTGCTGAAGCGAGTGAAACGAATATCTTTGCCTTCAGGAAAGGGATAACTGCATGAATGTCTGTATAGGTTGCGCCTGCCACATGTCCATGTGATGAATATAAGATGGTATGTATTGCTATATATGCTTTCCCTGCCAAAACAAGAAAAATGAAAGCGACAATTACAGATACATGCGCTGATGCAGCCTTCTCGGCAGAGATGCCTGTTGGAGCAAAGATCACTGCGCCTTTTAATAAATAGTTTAGGGCTGAAACAACAAGAGATACACCCAAAATAAAGATCAAGGCTGTGGAAATGATCTCGTAGACAGGGAGAGTAAACAGGTAAAAAGAAATGTCTTTTCCAAATATTGGATCAGAATAACCTGTATCCACGCCGTTGAAATAATACAGGAATTTCAGCCAGCTGCTATTTAAAAGTAATCCTGTAAAAAGCCCGATCACTATTGGAACGATAATTTTCACTTTGTCGAAATGTCTCAGGATCTCAAGCTGGGGCATTGCCTGGCTATACGTAGCCATAACAACTGATCTGCCTTTTGTGGCCTGCATGGAAAAAAGAATATTCAGGTAGGTGATGACAAAGCCTGCCAGAATCCCTGCAAGAGCGGTAAGTGCCTGGGCATTCAGCTTTGTAATGAATAGTTTTTCGAAACTGACATCTTTGAACCAGAGCCAGTCAACATAGAATGAAATGAATTGAGGCAGAAATAACACAGCAAGAAATAAGCCTAATATCGAAAATATTATTATCCTGGGTAATTTTACGGGCATGTAACCCCCTTATTTATTATAATTTGGTATTTTGCATATTTTACCATAGATTCAGTTTTAACCCTAAGGACTAAGATGAAATAGCCGTGCGGTACGACATTCTTGGGATAAGTTAATTCAGATAGTTAGTGTCTCCAGAAAGTTTAGTTGCCGACAGTCCTCTGGAACGAAATCAGAAGTTTTTGCCGTTTTCCTTATAGAAGCACTAATATAAGGAGGATATCGCATGGCGCAAATGAGAAGAAAACAAAAGGACATTGAGGAGTTTTCACTTATAGCACAGGGAAATGAACTCGATCCCGAGGTCTTTCCAGAACTCTATAATCTATCGGCTGCATTCATATTTAATTTGCTGCCCTATCCAGAGAAAAGAGAGCCGCCGGAGTATGTATATCTGGACCTCCCGATTTGGCGAAAGCGGAAAGACGAGAGTGATGCGGAACTTCTGGTAAAAATACACAGTTGGAACTATGCGTGGGAGAGCGGGCAACTCCGATACGACATCTTTGGTAGAGAACTTCCTGAGGGGTTAAAATGGCTTAAGCACTACAGAGACCGTAACGTCTATCTATTGCCAAAAACATCATTCCATCATTACGAGTCTTATGCCCCTTTATTTCATTTATTGCCCAGAACAACTCTCAATCGATTTGACCTTCCCTTGCTGAAGAAAGGCCTATGGCCGCCATCTATTCCGTGGGGAAAATATGATAACATCGTTTCGAAAGATTTTGATAACAGGCTATCTGCGGCGTTTGCTTATCATATCTGGCCACTTCTGGTTTCTCAGTCAGGCATGGCCTCATTTAGCATGACTGACCCCTTAAGAATTCTCGCCCATAATCTTGATTTTTGGTTACCGTATATTCAGAGTGTCGCTGAAGATCGTTTAGGGTGTTTCGATAGGGTGAAGCCCGAGGGAAAAGACGTGATAAAGAAACTCAACAAAATTAAAAAGGAACTTCCCTCCGGAGTCAAAGCAGGGACTCCACGGATGGGAGGATCGATATGGACAGGGGAAGAGGATGCAAGGGAAGCGACAAGAGAAATGGTTGAAAAGGCTGACGCAAGGGGGCGTTTGCGTGCAATAATTGACGCAGTAAAGTCCAATAGGATCGAGGATGATTTCTCAAGTCGTTGGTCTTACGCCAAGGAGGATTTTGAACGAAAAGTTTACCGAAAAAGGTCTAAAATCAAAGTAACTTTTGTTGAGCTTTCCGAAACGGTTCCTGTACATGGAGCTGATTCAGAAGTGCATGAAAACCTGCTGTGGGAAGATTTTATGGGCTTCCTTGATATAAAAGAAAAAAGGATAGTGGTTCTTCTACGAAATGGCGTGACGAGAATGAGCGACATTGGAGAAAGACTTGGGTATGCTACAGTCCTATATCGAAGGCTTTGGATCGCATACGTAAGAAGGCGTTAAAGTTTCTTTATGAATAAGAGAAAAAACTGTGGGGTAAGCTCTTGACATCGGGCAGGAATGACTTGCCATAACCTGTAATTCCAGCGTGTAACCCGTTGAATTCATAGTTATAATTTCTCCTGATTAAGGCAGACGTCTTGTGTATGACCATCTATTAGTGCGGGATATTTGCCGAGTGTGATTTGAGGTGATTGAGTTGGGAAATAGTAGAAGTTAGCTGGAGGGTTCCGGCTGCACGGGTTGTTTGGATTCCCGTTCTTTGGCTAACTGAATGAAATTAATAGGATTCAAATGAAGAGGCGGGAATCCTGCTCTTCTCGTTAAATCTGCGATTGTTTCTCTTATATAAGGGAACATTATTGCCGGACAATTCATTTCAGAGAATTGCTTTAATGTTTTTTCTTCCGGAATTTCATCAAACTGAAATAATGCCACAGACTCAACCTCAAAATAATAAGGGATATTCCCAGTTATTTGTCTTACTCCGAGCAATACGATAAGCTGTTTTTCATCTTTTTTAAGTTCATGGTTTATTGCTAAGTCAGGTAAGATAGTTACATCTTTACTTTCTCCCGGCTTAAACTCTCTATTAATAGAAAAATTTACTTTAGTTAAAGCAAAATTTATAAATGTCATATTCATAATTATGCCGCAAGTGCCAAATCGTTATTGCTACTACCTTGTGAATTATCAGCATGATTTAAATAATAAAGACTTATGGTCGTCCCTGAAGCAACAGGCAAGATCAGTGTTTGTTTGCTCATAGAAAAAATCTTTGTTGCCATACTAATTGACTTTTCTTGTTCAATAGAAATTTCAATGGAAGTCTTTTCTTTTTCAATGGCAACAATTTTATCCGCAATATCTTTTGCAAGAGCAGGGGCTAAAGCGTTTTCCCTCAGTTCAAAGAGCTTTTTGAAACCGTCGAAATCCCGAATCCATAATAATGATAAGTTGTGTGCATCATCCTGAATAGCACCAGTCTCATACCTAGAAAGAGTAACATCTCCCCAACCTAAGAGGGCAGCAAGGCTTTTTTGAGTTAATCCGTACTGTTCTCTGATTTGTAGAATTTCTTCCGATTGAAGGAGACCTTTCCGTTTTTTGTATTCCTTATAAGCGTCTTGAAACTTTGTTTCTTCGTCCTCAGGAGAATGAAAAAAGTGATCCCCCATAGGACAGTGATATATTTGTGTGATAACATTTATAGCTTCTCCACGAACA
Source organism: Nitrospirae bacterium GWC2_42_7 (assembly GCA_001803645.1). Classification (GTDB taxonomy): domain Bacteria; phylum Nitrospirota; class Thermodesulfovibrionia; order Thermodesulfovibrionales; family UBA6898; genus GWC2-42-7. The sequence continues at coordinate 5,462 of MHDW01000004.1, forward strand.
TTCAGTGTTTCTATGGCCTCTCCATAAGAAAGATTTACTTCCTTTTCACAAACGGGACATTCCTTGTAAATTTTACTAATTTCTTTGAACGGTATTTTATTTTTTTTCATTTGCATTCCCCTTCCTTTTGTAGGGATATGTTATTTCATAGTTAGGAAAATGAAACGACATACATCTTCCTTTGTTTTTATAAACAGCGATTTTTATGTAAATTTCATAGCTTTTGACATATGCCCCAAATTCCCACCATTCTTTATCTGGGGTTCCATCATGATCAGGGGTTGGGCCTTTAACATAATCCTCAACCTGTAAATTCTTGATCTCCTCCGCTCTGTGTTCTGGAGTAATTTCCAAGACAGCAAGAGTATCATCGTTTTCCTCACTGATTCTTGATACAACCTGTTTATCCCAACATGATTTGAAAATTTTAAGGAAGTTCTCAATCTCTTCTTTGCTTGATATTCTCTTTGATCCCACAAGGCGTAGTATATCATGATAGATATAATCATGGAGTGCACATTATAAAAAAAACTATCTTGTAATGTAAAGCAATAATTTATCATATGATAAATTTAGCATATCACACTTGGGACGGAAAAACACTAAAGTATAATCTTTCAGGTAATTTAAGAAAGAAAAAAAGAAAAGTATTACAAAGTAAGTATCCGTAACAAAAGAGAAATCAGGCAAAAACCCTTAAAAAGCCAGTATGAGAAAGAAATGCACTAATTACCTACTTTTTACACCTGCTTTGAGAAACATTTTAGCTCCAAGGGAAAGATGGCAGTAAAGGTATTTTGTATTCGCCGCGCGCTTAGGAAACGTTCTTTTGCTGTCGGCCCGCTCCATTATTTCGGCACTGGTTTAGATTTCTTATCAGCAGCTTCTTTGTCCTCCTGTTTTTTCCCTGATTCGTCTACTGCCTCTTTGCAATTAGTGTCATCAGGATAACAACTGCAAAACTTAGAATAATTATGGACGTGGTCCCCGCCATGTTTCCTGTCATTATGTCCGCCGCACTTATCCGTCCGTCCGCCATGCGCAAAAATATTCGATTGAAATAAGCACAGAAATATAGAAACGGTAAGAATCAGATAATATCTCTTCATTTAAAAACCTCCTGAAAAGCATTTTAAAAGACAATTTTAAAAGTCCTGTTTAACAAAACGATCCTTTGTTTATTTTGTTATCTCATAAATTTCGACTCGGTTATCTCCAACAGCCCAAGTCTTACCATCTTCAGACATTGATACTACAGGCCGTGCATTATAGCGTTTCTGCCATAAAAGATTACCAGACCTATCAAAAACGAGCGCATCATAATTAGCAATAGTGCCAACTATAGAATTGCCAGACTTGCTTACAGCAATACATTGCTTGCCACAATAAATTCCCGGATAGATATTAGATCTCCATAGGAGATCGCCGTTAGTCGAAAACATGGCAACAGTCCCGTCTTTCCGCGCGATTATAAAGTCATCATTCGCCGCGAAATATCCGCCGTATTCACCAGACCAAACCGGCTTCCCATTTCTCAGGTTAAGAGCCGTTATTAGCCCACTATCATCACCGACGATTACAAGCCTTTTATTATCCAATATCTTAATGCAAAGAGCATGTTTTTTTGTCCTGTAATTCCAAAGAAGATCACCCTCCCTATTATATAAAGAGGCACCATTAAACCCGCTGCTCCTAACGTCTGGACCTTCCTTTGTGTCAATTATGATATCGAACCCGCCCTTTGCCACAGCGATATAATTACCAGACTGAGAAACCGACACATCACTTCCGGTACTATCCGTGAACTTAATACCCTTTTCTTTATCCTCTGTCTCTATTGCAAGCCCGCCCGGCTTATTATCGGGAGGCATTGTGACCACAGCGACAACGGACAAATCACCCGTTGCGTCCATACTATAAGCATTATCGAGTTTCATAGACCAGAAAGTCTGGAACTTAGAATCTATAATACCTATAAGCTGCCCCCACACATATCGATAAACGGCTGTTTCTCCGTCTTTTGACGCAATGACATCAGAGACAGAAGTATTTAGATTGTTAATTGTAGTAGCTCTGACTTTTTTCTCTGGCACATTAATAAATGCGATCCTATTCCCAATCCCGGCTACAGCTCTTTTTCCATCTCCCGAAAGGTTTACATTAATAAGTGCATTATCAGCATTCTCAGTCTGTAAGAGTAGTCTAATATAAGAACCAGAGGCCGCAGGTGTTATAGCTTTAGGTGCAGTTCTGTTTTCTGTTGGATTATCAGCGCTGCACCGCACAAATAAAATAAGGACAATAACGACTAAAGCCAGTATTCCCCAAGATGTTTTATTGTCCAGTGTCTCCCTTAAATCCATCTTTCCCCTCCTTACTGTAATATTTTTAAACGACTAAGAATTTCATCACTTTTTATAACTTCCAGCCCTTTTTCTGACAAGTCTTTTTCTGTATATGCCCTGAATCTACAACGACAACCCTTATGAAGACGCCGCAACATCACTTTCCATATAGGATCATCATACCAGAAAACCTTCTTGTTGAGAAAAAGACAGCCAACGCAGGTATTACAATCTTCAATCGCAACCCATTGCCAGAACGGACGATCACCAACATTATCCAGAAAACTTTTATACCTTGCCATCGTATATTTTCGCATTTCTTTATCATGGCCATTGGGCAGCTTCACCTCTCTATCTCTCTCCCAAACCAGATGACCTTGCCATTTATCTTAATCTCTTCAGTCTCTGCCTCTAATGGCTCATACCTTGTGTTGTCACTAATGATCTTTAGTGTTTGCCCTGGATAAATCACCTGAAGCCTTTTTATCATTA
>MHDW01000004.1:8366-9034 GCA_001803645.1 Nitrospirae bacterium GWC2_42_7
AAAACAATATCTCCAGAATTCAATGTCGGCTCCATACTGTCGCCGCTCACACGGATTAATGACATATTCCGGGGATCGCCATGTTTCTGAATCCAATCTCTTTTAAAAGCGAGCTTTAGTTCAACTGCGGTTTCAGGGATTAGCCCGCCGCCCGCGCTGATTTTGCCGGATACCATAGGAATATAAATAAAGTCTCCATGCGGGGCTGCTTCTTCGCTGACACTAACAAGCTGTTTTAGTTCTCTTCTTTGGCGCAGTTGATTTTCTATCCATTCCTGTGTCTCAAAAGTGCTTTTATTAAATCGGTGACAAATATCGGAAAATGCCATCGTACCATAATTTGTAATATATGTTAACTCCCCTTCCTCTATCATCGATGATGGGGCTTGTGCATAGACCTCAAACGCTTTCTCTCTCTTTATAATCCCTTCGCCGGTGAGAAGCCAGTGAATATCTATATCTTTTTCTCTACATAGTGTAATTAAGATTTCAAGAGGAATAAAGTTGCGAGCCCTCCAAACCCCGAGTTTGCTCGGAGTAATGCCCAGCATTTTAGCCAGTTCCACATCCTTTTCTATATGAATCTCCGCCTTGAGCCTGTCAAAAATAATGTTTACATTTTGAAATTTTTCTCTTGACATTCATCTACACCAAGTATATAATCTACG
>MHDW01000005.1:0-2711 GCA_001803645.1 Nitrospirae bacterium GWC2_42_7
ATGGATTTAGGGATGCTTCTGGAGGCCTCTTCATAATCAAGAAGTATCTCCAGCACCTGCCCTATTTCCATGTCCTCAATCGCAAGCTTTGACTTTACAAAAGTATACGGGCATATGAGCCCTTTTATGTTTATTTTTTTATCAGGAATAATTTCTTCCATTGTCCTCCTCCTGAACACCAAGCATTGATACTATTTTAACTCTTAATTCACTGAATTTGGTAATAATTTTTAGTCAATAACCCATTTTTCATAAATACCGGCTTTCAACTAATACTCAGCTAAAAGGCGCTACTACCTTCGATTTGATAGTGAGGATAATGGGGATTCTGACAAAGCTTAATGTAGGGGCGAACGGCGTTCGCCCTTTGTATTAAATTGTATTTCGCATTGAATATACTCCCTCAAACGGACAAAAAAAGGTAAATATCATTGTTTATCCCCTGATGGGCGAATGCCATTCGCCCCTACGCTCTGTCTTTATCCCCGAAGGAAACTGTTAAAAAACTCAGACCTTCTCTTTCCCCTCAACGCGGATGATGACTGTCTTTTCTGGCACAGTCTTGAGTCTGTTTATCTCTTTGACCGCTCTTTGAACATCCTTCTCTCTTGCTTTGTGCGTAAGAACAACCAGAGGCACGGCCTTTCCTTCACGCCTTCCCTTCTGAATTACTGAAGCTATACTTATATTGTATTTCCCGAGAATCCCTGAGATATTGGAAAGAACGCCCGGCTTATCGAGTACAGAGAATCTGAAATAATACATTGACACTATCTCATCCATCTTCATGAGCTTAACAGCCTTCCTGTTTTTAGCAATAGACTGGAGCCTGCCAATAGAATTATTCATGATATTCAGCGAAATATCAGCTATGTCGCTGACAACTGCGCTACCTGTAGGCAGATCGCCTGCTCCTCTGCCGTAATAAAGAGTCGAGCCGACAAAGTCAGCTTCAACATAAATAGCATTATAAACACCATCGACCTTGGATATAAGATATTCCTCAGGCACCATTGTCGGATGTACTCTGAGTTCGACTTTACCGTCAGTCTCCTTTGTTATGGCAAGCAGTTTCAGCTTGTATCCGAGTTCCCGCGCAAAATCAATGTCCATAGGAGATATCCATGAGATCCCTTCTCTGTACACATCTTTGAGACTGAACTGTGAGCCGTAAGCAAGTGATGCAAGTATCGCAAGTTTATGTGCTGCATCTATTCCTTCTATATCATAGGTCGGGTCAGCTTCTGCATATCCAAACTTCTGCGCCTCTTTCAATACATCAGAAAACTCAGCCTTTTCTTCAGTCATCTTTGTGAGTATATAATTTGTAGTGCCGTTAATGATCCCGTAAATTGCCTTTATCCTGTTGGCTACCAGTCCTTCCCTCAATACTTTTATGATAGGTATGCCTCCTGCAACAGATGCTTCAAAACCGACCTCAACACCAGCCTTTTCCGCAGCGCTGAATATTTCCTTGCCGTGCGTTGCAAGCAACGCCTTATTTGCGGTCACAATATGCTTTCCTGCTCTGATCGCCTTAAGTATGAAATCCTTTGCAATGGTTGTTCCGCCAATAAGTTCTATTACAATATGTGTCTCAGGATCGTTTATCAAAGAATCAGCACTATTTATCAGAACTCCTTTTGGAAGCTTTATGCCTCTGTCCCGCTTTGTGTCGATGTCAGCGATCCTTCGGAGAATGATATCAATCCCGGTCCTTTCCCTTAGAAGCGCTCTGTTCTCAAGCAAAATCCTTGCAGTGCCTGTGCCTACTGTTCCAAAACCGATAATTCCTACATTGATCATTTGCTTAATGTCCTCTTTATTTTTGTTTTTTTCTGTACTTTTTATGAGTCCGTCACTATGAACTACGAGCTATTGGCTTTTTCGTACATCTCTCCGGCATTCATTGAGCTTCTTACCAGAGGGCCTGAAGCAACATACTTAAATCCCATCTCATTCGCTCTTTTCTTCAGGTCATCGAATACCTCAGGCTTCACGTATTCTACCACAGGTATATTATTCTTTGCAGGCCTGAGATACTGCCCGATAGTAACAAGATCACATCCTGTTTCGTGCAGATCATAGAGAAGACGGATGACCTCTTCGTATGCTTCACCGAGTCCGAGCATGAAGCCTGATTTCGTATGTATATCAGGAGCAATTTCTTTCGCCTTTCTAAGCATATAAAGGGAACGTCTGAAATCAGCCTGAGGCCTTACGCTTTGATAAAGCCTCTCTATAGTTTCTACATTATGGTTATAAACATCCGGCTCTGCATCAAGAACAATCTTCAATGCGTCTACATCGCCTTTAAAATCAGGTGTCAGAACTTCTACCTTCGCATATGGAAGTTTTTTTCTGACAGCTTTAATTGTCCTCGCAAACTGTTCTGCACCTCCATCTGACAGATCATCCCTTGTAACAGATGTGATCACAATATGCTTGAGCTTCATCTCTGCTGCTGCTCTTGCAACGTTCTCAGGTTCATTCTCATCCGGAGGTTCAGGAGATGAGGAATTTACAGAGCAGAAGCCGCAGTTGCGTGTGCAGTTCGACCCGAGTATCATGAATGTTGCTGTAGGTTTTGAAAAACATTCAGATCTGTTCGGGCATCTTGCCTCTTCGCATACTGTGGAAATACCATGTCTTCTCAGCAGATTCTTTATTGTATGCTGATCCAATCGGTTTTGAGTTTTTATCCAATCCGG
>MHDW01000005.1:2723-4260 GCA_001803645.1 Nitrospirae bacterium GWC2_42_7
AATTAACCTTATAAAAATATCTTTTTGTTTGTCAAACAGAGATAGTCACTAATAAGGACATTAGTAAGCTATCAAATTCACATAACTCCCCCTCGCCCACTCTTAGCTCCACGGAGCTTTACCCATAAGTCCCACTGGACACAGGCAACGATGGGAATCTGCGGAAAAATTCCCCCTTAATAAAGGGGGCGGAGGGGGTTGTTTCTTGGTCTCTTCTTCCCTTTATGCTTCACAACCCCCTTTATCCCCCTTTTCTAAAGGGGAATTAATGAGAAAAAACAGCTATGACACTGCCTTGGGCAAGAAGTAAAAACAAAAACCCATCTGTAAAAGATGGGCTTTGCATGTTAAGACGTTCTTTGGATTATATTTTTGTGACGTTAATTGCCTTTGGTCCCTTATTTCCATCCTCGATGTCAAACTGTACTCTCTGGCCTTCAGCAAGGGTTTTGAATCCTTCTGACGCGATTGATGAATAATGAACAAAAACATCCGGTCCATTGTCCTGCTGGATAAATCCAAATCCCTTCTTCTCATTAAACCACTTGATTGTTCCTTCTACTGACATACTTCTATTTCCTCCTTAGCCTATACAAGGCATACAAATTCCCTGAAATACAGGGTATGATTTTATAACATGCTGTTAAAGCATTGTCAAGGACAATTTGTCATCTTGTACTTTATTTATTATTGCTGGAGCAGCTCGCTTCTCCCTTTAACCTTATATACAGCATATTCACTATTTCTGAGAACCTGCAGTAGTTCAGGCTCCTTATCAAGGGCAGCAGCATACTTCAAAGGGGAATACACATAGTCCACATTGAATTTATTAAGGACAGATCGCCTGTAACTGCTATCATTCTGAGCAAAAAACAGTTCAACTGTCATTAACCGTAAATTTGTTTCCGGCTTGCCTATGTAGTCAGTGACATGGGTATGCAGATAACTTACAACCGACGATCTTCCTGCAAGATTTGAGGAAAGCGATATTCCTCCCGGCACAATAGGATGAAGGACCACTGATCGCGGAGGGGTCTTTTCGAGATATCTTACTACCTCCATTGCTGAAGAGTTAATCTGATAGTAATGATTGTCATTGCGAATAGAAAGGAACTGTATCGTGGATGGAAATGCAACAAGAAGGACAACTACTGTAATCAATACCGAGCTTTTCAAGTTTGTCCAAAATCGCAAAAGAAAACATGAGAATAACAACCAAGAACCCATAAGCGACTGTACTGCAAACCACATGGCGTTGCTTTCAACATGGAAAGAATTGCCAAGGTATATCATTTCAGACAGGAAAAAGCCTGATAAACTGAACAGGGAAAGAAAAACTATAAGAGGATTGAAGTGGTCTCTCTTGAAAGAATCTTTAAGAGAATAAAATCCAAAGGACCTAATGCCAAAAGTAAAAAAGAAATAGGCAACAAATAATACAGGATATATAAATTTTGGCATATTTGTAAGGCTGAGGTTATGTAAAGCAAGTTTAAAATTATTGAAACTATCTAGCGTGACAATAAAATTGCCAACA
>MHDW01000005.1:4274-11589 GCA_001803645.1 Nitrospirae bacterium GWC2_42_7
ATAGCAATCGCTAACATAACAAATATCGATGTAAGACATATAAGCTTTCCCTGCTTTTTGTCTTTCATGAACGCCACTATTATCCCGGTAAGGAATGCTACTCCTATAATATGAAAACCCATAGAACTTTTAAATCCGAATGCGGAAAAAGCAAGCAGGGCAAATATAAACAGATCTTTTATTCTGGAAGAATCGAAATATCTCTTAATATATATGACACACAGAGACATGATAAAAAGCGACGGCAGTATGCCATTCAGGCAGAGCACACCCCACAAAGTCACTCTAAAAAAAAGAGTCCATGGATAAGGCAGAAAATCTGCCCAAGGGTAGTCAGGCGGATAAACACCAAACATTCCGGGGATAAATGACAGGTCAGCACCTAACATCAATAAGCCGGAAAGAACAGCAAGCGAATGACTCCCCCAAAATTTACGGATAAATATATATGGTATAAATACTAATAAATACAGGTACAGGAAGGGAAAATAAAAGTATGACAGTTCCAGTGTGCTGATCCGGAAGAAACGGTTAAACATTTCTATCTGCAGATGCATACCAAGGTGATAATAGGAAAAATCCACACCACTGGCATAAGGATAAGAAGGCGGATAAACTTCTTTTAAGGCATTTATTATACCCAGATGAAAATCAGTTTCAGTAAGATATATGTTCCTTATCTTAAATCCTTCTTCAAAAAAAACAACGTCGGTGAAATAGGACATATGAAGAACCAGTAAAACCACTATCAGTAGTACAGAAACAGACAGGATATCCTTAAATGATGTATAGACTTTACCGCTGTTCTGCTTAAGATCTTTTGCAGACACTATAAGCCAGTAAACTATCACCAAAATGCTGAATACATACATAAACTCTGGATGTTCGAGCCTTCTGCATACGGTATAGACTAATGGTGATAAGGCAGCACCAAGCGCTATTGAATGAAATAGATTGATGAAGTGATCGTTTTTATTAAAATCCAGCCATCTCAGAAGAAGATTACCTGGGATGTAGAAACAAATAAATACGCCGGCATACCATAAAAGCGAATCTGCAAGAGGAAGAAAATAAAGAGTCTTCAATAATAAAGCAATGCAGGAGAATATTGCAGGCAGTATAAAAACAACTTTAAACCCGTTTATTCTGCCCCTATTCTGAGTTTGTTCCAATCCGAACTATCTCCATTATATTCCATAAGCCAAAAACACATTTCAAAACAAGACGCGATATTGTCATATTAAGCTTTTTTGATAAAAATTCTTATACCAGTTGATCGTTTTTTGAAGTCCTTCATCCAGTCCGATTTCTGCATATGCTCCAAGAATATTTCTTGATCTCTGATTATTACAATAAAAATGCGTTGTTTCTCCAGGCCTTTTAGGCAAAACGCCAATGAGCAGCTTTATATTACTCTCCATCATATGCTTGATTTTTTCAGCAATGTCCTTAATGCTATATTCAATCCCATTTCCAACATTAAGAACTGTCCCGTAAGCATTTCTTTTGACAGAAGCAATAAGAAAGGCCTCAACAACATCATCCACATAATTAAATTCTCTTGTCTGATCGCCTTTTGTCATCTTAAAATTCTTCCCATCTATGCAATGTTTTATAAGTGAGGGGATGAACATGTCAAGACTCTGTCCCGGTCCGTAGGTCAAAAAAGGACGCAGCGTTACAGAAGGAAAACCCATGCTTTTATGAAGCATTTGACAAAAATAGGTTGCAGCTACTTTGCTTGCTGAATATGGAGAAACAGGTACTTCCCTTTGATCCTCGCTGAAAGGCGCTTCTCCATCCCCGTATTCTTCCGAACTGCCTGTATTAACAAAACTTTTGAGCTTGATCCTGCTTTCTATTACAGCCCTGACAATATTCATCGTACCTTTAAGATTGGCATCGATCATGGGATCTATTAACCCGATATCCCTCGTTACGTCCCTCATACCTGCAAGATGGAAAATTATCCGGGGCCTGGAGTTCTGTATACAATTATTTACAGATGCATAGTCCCTGATATCTCCATGCCAGGTCCGAACATGATCTTCTAAATCCTTTATCCTGGAATGGTCGCTGTTCTCTCTTACAAATATACTGACAGAAGCCCCTTCTTCTACAAGTCTTTTTGTAAGATGAGAACCTATAAATCCATTTGCACCTGTAATAAGGACTGTTTTTTTGTTGAAAGTACCGGCCACTACTCTTTCCAAACCTGCCACGGAGGTTTTCCTCTGTCCCAAAGCTCATTCAGATAATTCATGTCACGTACTGTATCCATGCACTGCCAAAAACCGTCGTGCTGATAAACCATGAGATTGCCTGTTTTAGCCAAATTCTCCATAGGCTCTGTTTCGAACATGCAGCTGTCATCAGATGAAAGGAACTCAAAGACTTTGCGGTTAAAGACAAAGAAACCGCCGTTTATCAATCCTGTGCCTACCTGTGGTTTTTCACTAAATTCAATAACACTATCATTATCAATAATAAGTTCTCCGAATCTTGAAGGAGGTTTAACGCCTGTTACTGTAGCTGCTTTATTATGTGAAAGATGGAAATCAACAGTTTTGTCAATATGTGCATTTGATACCCCGTCGCCATATGTCATAAGAAAAATATCTGTATCAATGTACCTTTCAATCTTTTTTATTCTTGCCCCGGTCATCGCCTTGATACCTGTGTCTGCGAGCGTAACTTCCCAATTTTCTTCTTTATGTAAATTATAATAATTTATTCCTTTTTCATCAGAAAGATTGATCGTAAAATCCTGTGTCCTCATTTTATAGTTATAAAAATAATCTTTTATTATTTCACCCTTGTAACCAAGGCAGATTATAAATCTTCTGAAACCATAATTGGAATAAATTTTCATTATATGCCATAAGACGGGTTTCCCGCCGATCGGCACCATTGGTTTAGGAATAAATTCAGTCTGCTCCCTTAATCTTGTTCCCAAGCCCCCGGCTAAAATCACGACAGGAATATTTTCATTTTTCATCTAGGGAGTCCTCCTGTGTTCTCTGTATAATTTCAGCAATACCCTTGTTTTCATTATTATGATTGAACTCTTCCCTAACAAGGAATAGCGGCCGCTGCTTGACCTCAATATATAACCTGCCGATATATTCACCGATTATTCCGATAGCAAAAAGCTGAAGCCCTCCAACAATTAACACAGGGAGCAGAATTGATGCCCAGCCAGGGATAAACTTGTCAGTAAAAAATTTTATATACAAAACCCATAAACTTACAATAACAGCAACAAAAGATGAGAAAATTCCGGCAATGGAAGCAAATCGCAACGGCACATATGTGAAGGAAACAATACCATCAAGGCTCAAAGACATAAGTGAACGGACATTAAATTTTGACTTGCCTGCAAAACGCCGTTCCCTTTTATAATTGACAACAGCATAACAGGACTCAAGTTGAAGTATCATCGCTCTTATAAAGCGGTTTCTCTCAGGTAATGCATTGAATTCCTTGAGCAGAGACTTTGAAATAAGCCTGAAATCACCATGATTAAAAACAACATTGACCCCCATGCGCTTGAGCATCTTGTAGTATTTCTCTGCAAAATATCTCTTAAAAAAAGAATCCGAACTGCGGTCTTCCCTTACGCCAAGCACAAGGTCACATCCTTCTTCATACCTGTTGATCATCTCTTCTATCTTTTCAGGCGGGTCCTGAAGATCAGCATCGATAGTGACAACAGCATCACCTTTTGCGTGAAAAAGTCCTGCGGATATCGATCCCTGAAATTGGAAGTTCCTTCTTAAGACTATGATCCTCACGCTTTGGTCTTCAGAATATATCTTCTTCAGCAGTTTCAATGTATTGTCGGAAGAACCATTGTCCACATAGATTATTTCGTAGTTAAGTATTTTCTTGTCAACTATTAACTGTTTTGCGATCCTGCTTAATCTCTCATGTGTCGCAGAGAGAACTTCCTCTTCATTATGGCAGGGTACGACAATGGAAAATAGTCCTGTTTTTCTCATCTCTTCTTTGCTATCGCGAATAAACTGATCCCAACAGGGAGGTTTTTTCCGCTATCCAAATAAGTATTTTCAAATTTTATGATAGATTCGAGGATCTTGTTTATCAGGCTGTTCGATCTGTGCAATTGCCCGCCTCTCTTATTTCCGCTTTTGCAAAAAATTCTCTGAAAAAGCCTGGCTATGCACACAGGGAAAAAAAGTATGAAATTCCAATAAGATATTCTTTCAATAATAAAACCGCTGCTCTGCAGTATTTCGGCTAAGCTTTTTTTTGAGTACCTTCTGTAATGGATATTGGCAGTATCATGAGCACTCCACAGAAAATTGAAAGCCGGTACAAATATAAATAATTTTCCTGACTTTTTCAGTATCCTTTTCCATTCAGTAAGTGCCATTGTCTCTTGCTGGATATGTTCAATCACATCCGAAGCAATAATAACGTCAAAATGCTGATCTTCAAGACCGGTATCTTCTCCGCTGGCAAGCATGACATCATTCAGTCCTTTTTTTCGACATATATCAACAGCCTTTTCATTAATATCTATTCCTGTTATATTTGTGAACCCATCATCTCTGAGGATCTCCATCATCGGACCGCCGGAACAGCCAACCTCCAGAATTTCGGAAGATTTTGGAAACTCTCTGATCAGCCGTCTGATCATATCTCTTCTTCCTAGGAACCACCAATGCGTATCTTCCAAAGTATGGTATCTGGTTATATATGATGCCTCCATTCAATGTCACTCAAGTGTCCGAAAATAATCAGTATAGGATTTGATAGTTTCCCTGAGACCGTCCTCGATCGCATGTTTCGGAGACCAACCAAGCATTTTCCTTGCTTTTTCTGATGAAAGGTATTGTTTTAATATCTCACCCTTAGCTTCATTCAAAATAAGAGGGGTTAGATCTTCACGGTTCATCAATGACAGAATTTTATTGGTTATCTCCAAAACAGTCATGGGTGTATCATTCCCGAAATTAAAAGCATGTCCAATTATCTTTTCATTGTCCATTTTTTCTGCAAGCGTTATATATGCATCTACAGCATCTCTTACATAGAAATAATCCCTTATAAAACTTCCATCGCTCCTGATGACCGGGCGCTCTCCATAGAAAACTGAGCGGATAGTGCCGGGGATAAGCCTGTTAAAGTTAAGATCACCGTTGCCGAAAAGGTTTCCGCATCTTGTAATACAGACAGGAAGTCCGTACTGATTGTAATACATCTGGGCAATGAGGTCAGCACAGCTTTTTGATACATCATATGGATGATTGCCGGTCAAAGGCGAATCTTCCGTATATGGCAGAACATCCTGTTCACCGTATGCCTTGTCGCTGGAAGCAATTATAATTTTCTTCACCCTCCTGTTTCGCCTGCATGCCTCTAATAGTGTCCATGTTCCTTTAATATTGGATTCAAACGTTGAGAGCGGATTATTGTTAGCTATGGGTACGATAGCCTGGGCCCCAACGTGAAACACGGTCTCGATCTCATACTCATTCAATGCCCTTTCTATGTCAAAGTAGTTCTCAAGTTTGCCATTGACAAGGTTGATCTTGTTCATCAGGCCATCCTGATAAAGCAGTGAATGGGGAACATGATCCCTTATCAGGCCTGTAACATTAGCCCTGAGTTCAACCAGTTCACTTGTCAGCCATGAGCCCAGGAGCCCTGTACAACCTGTAACTAAAACATTCTTATTCAGCCAGTTATGTTTCATTTGTATTTACCTTCATTTCATTATACATTATTGCAATTGGCCTTGTGCATTCTGTTTTAATGCGAGATAGGCCATAGTGAAATGCGCTACAAGATCATTTTGATTTAACTCAAGCGCTGCATCGATCATTTTTTTTGCTTTATCATCCTGCCCTTTCATTAAAAATGCAAAACCAAGACTCGAATACGGCGAGGAAATTGCAGGACTACTGCTTATGACAGGCATGGTTTCAAGGATGATCTCATCATATATAAGTTCTTTTCGTAGTTTGTATTTCCCAATAATATCTGAATTTTTTTCTTCGTTCCTCAGAAATATTAGCATCTTGCCATCAAGATAGATCAATGTCCACTCATCATCCTTTATAAGTCTTAAAACGATCGGATATATCTCCTTTGTAAATTGATTACAGGCCTCATGTACAATCAGGTCAATATTATATTGTTTAAGCATTTTTTTCCAAAAAGGCGTTATATGTTGAGAAAGAACTTTGCTGTCGGATGTAACATTAATACTACCAATATTGTCCGGCACCAGATCACGTAAAGCCATTGCCAGACTAACATTGAACGATTGTTCGGAATATTCAACTGCATTAGCGATCCTGTCTGTGTCCCTGACTGCTTCAAGGCTGATAAACCGCGTATCATTGAATAGCCTGTAATGCGGATATAGTCTCCATAGGAGATAACTGCCCTTGTTAAACTGATTGAATATGTTTGTTCCAATCCTGTTTTCGAGCAGAAAATCAGCAGCAGCCTCAGGATATTCTGTTTTATCATAAATTAATATCTGCGAATTATTTTTCAGTCCAAATACTATAGCGTACACATAAAACACTGATAATAAAATGTACCCAATATATAATTTTTTGAATTTATCAGGGAACTCAGAGTTCTCAAATAAACTGTAATTCCTTGAGAGCGGAAGAGCTGTTGCTATAAAAAATGGTATATACCTCACCGCTGCCATGGAAGCAATGGAAGAAAAGATAATAACAGCAATGACTGTTATATCAGTTGATCTTCTTCTTGTAATATTGAATAATGAAATTATGCTCACAAAGCCAAGGAGACAGAAGAAAATTGTTGTAGCTACTCTATTACCAAAATATAGGCTCATCTCCCGTACAGGGCTGATATATTCCCTGTTTATTCCATATATTATTGTTGCGTAATCTGCGTTAGCATGAGATTCAAGTGTTGTCAGTATCTGCTCGTTAAAAACCGGATTTATATATGAAAACAGCAGTGTAACAAAAGCAGTTACAGATAAGATCAGTACTGATTTTTCTTTAAGGGAAGACCCAAAAAAAGGTTTATTGACAAAATATTTAAATGCTTCAGCAAGAGTGTAAATAACAATAACTGCAATACCGAAGACAAAACCTGCATGCATATTTGCCCAAAGAAGCATTAGAGGCGGTATGAAAAAGAGTGGAGCATGAGATTCGGGTTTTTCTCTGAAACGCTCTAAAAGCAGAACAAGAACAAGAGTAAACAGAAAAGAGAAGAATTGAGGCCTGTCTGTTTTCACTGCCTGGAACATAATTGCTGTTAACGTAGCAATCAGAAGTGAAGAGTACAGACCGCG
>MHDW01000005.1:11643-20573 GCA_001803645.1 Nitrospirae bacterium GWC2_42_7
GATCTGTGTGATCCAATACTGAGAAAGGGTAAACCTTTCGCGGTCAGTGGTGAATCCTTCACCATAAAAAGAGAACGGGTCATCTTTCGGGATCTCTCCATGCTGATAGATGTATTCGCCTGTCTTAAGATGAAAAGGAAAATCAGGATCAACAATAGGGCCCAGAAAGTTAATAAAAACCGCAGTAAAAAAAAGAGCAAGCAGGATATTCTTTTTCATTTATTCTGACCTTTTTCCCTGCTGTATCTCGGCCTCTACCTGCTTGATTTTCTGCTGGATGACCAAACTTTCCGGCATTCGGGAAAGGGCATAGGCATAGGCTTTACGCGCTTCTTCCAGTCGTTTAATTTTGTAGAATATATCACCAAGAGATATTAATGATAAAGGATTTGCTTTGTTCCTTAATGCATTCCTGGCGCTTTGATAAATTATAGTATTATAAACTTCCTCAACAGGAAGTCTGTATCTATCAATTATTTGTTTGTTCACGATGTCATTTCTTACAAAGATTACATTCTGATTGTCGCAATAGACAGAAACCCAATGATCGTTTTCAGCCAGCTTTAAGATCAGGGGTTGAATTTGATAAAAAGGATTTACTACAGTTAAAAGCACAAAATTGATCTTGTAATGTTTTAAAAGAAGTTCCCATAACTGCCGCCGTGTCGTAACACCATTGTCTTCGCTTGTATCTATCTCCTCAGCATTCATTATCCAGCCATATTCATCCCTTACATTAATATTCAATCCCCGGGTATCTATAAAGGTCTTTTGGCCGGGATAAAGTCTCCAGGTCAAATACCCGCCATATGCATAGTCATTGAACATGTTTCCGGAAAGCTTATTGTTTTCGATAAAATCCGTAGCTCCAACAGGCGCAGAAATACCCTTCAAAACCTTAAATCCGGTTCTATGCATATTCCATGAAAAATATAATACTGCTGAAGCAAGACATGTGACAGCCAATATGTTTGTCCATTTTT
The DNA here is from genome assembly GCA_001803645.1 of Nitrospirae bacterium GWC2_42_7. GTDB lineage: Bacteria > Nitrospirota > Thermodesulfovibrionia > Thermodesulfovibrionales > UBA6898 > GWC2-42-7. The sequence continues at coordinate 12,627 of MHDW01000005.1, forward strand.
TATAGCGTACTTCCGAAAGGTTCCTGCTTATTAAACTTGTTATCAGCAGATCTGTTTCCCGAGCCATGATCAGGGAACCTATTATTGCATAATAAATAATTAATCGTCTGGCTGAAATGCTCATAATAAAAAAGGTTATTAACATCATCAGGTGGGACGATCTTATCTTTTTGTTCCTTAAAAGCAGCACGACAGGGAAAAACAGTACAAGGAATATATACTCATAATCTATTGGGTATATCTTGTTCTTGTAAAGGTAATAAGGTGAAAAATATTCCTGAATGTTCTCATGAATGTCTTTATATTTAAAGGGAATATTGAAAGTTATAGATATAGCCTGCCAGCCTGTTGGGTTTATACATGATGCCATAATGGAAAGCGATAATGCTGTATATAACAGATAAATCTCTTTTCTTGTATAAACAGTTCTTTTCATGAAAATATCAATTCCTTCACCGATCATGAAAATAGCAATGACTATTAATCCAATAATATATCCTCCATGGATATTGCTCCATAAAAGCATTAATGGAACAAGGAACAAAATATGCTTTTTTTTGTTCCTGCTGAAATCCTCCAGAAGAAAAAAAGTCAGGGCAGTAAATAAAACTGTAAAGAGAACAGGCCGTTCACCCGTATTCCTGATGGAAGCTGTAAATACTATAAAAATAAATATGAATGAGACCGGAAAACGTACAGACCATCTCTTTAATATCCAAAAAACCAGGATGAGAGTCATGATCAGCATCAATGACCTAAAAATAATTATTCCGATAACGCCTAAGTTTTTAAAAATAGAAAAAAGAATGATCTGGCTGAGCCAGTATTGCTTAAGTATGAAATTTTCCCACTCAGGGAAGGGGTTTTTATTTTCTGCAAGAATTGCAGTAAAAGAAAAGGGATCATGTGCAGGCAAAGAACCGTTCGAGATTATATATTTTCCTGTTGCAATATGCCACCAGAAATCATTATCCCAGAGCGGAACAGATAAGTAATATAATGCAAATGAAGCAAAAAGAATAATTATGGATGCTGTTTTAACTGCATTAAAGACATGCGGATTTTCATATATTTTCATATCTTAAACATGATGGGCTTAAACAATGAATCCTTTATTTATGTGGAAACTTAGTCTAACGTTATTGTTTTCTTGTAAATCGATCCTGTACCAAGCTTATCACGCGCTTCCATCTCGATTGTACTTGCATTAGCATCATGTGTACAAGAGATTCGGCCATTTGAGGTCGCAGCGCCTGAAGCATTTGTTGTCCATAAACTATTTGCAGGATTCCAGGGTGAAAATTCTTTGTTAGTATTCCATCTTGAATTTATATAGCGCTGGCAAAGCTGATCTGGTGTCGCCAGATCAATGGAAAGAATATCATTATTCAGGTCAGTTCCAGTCACAACACTTCCGTCACCATCAGTGTCTAATTCATATAAATTACTTCCGCCTTTACGCGCTGACTGGAGCCATCCCTGGATCTCAGCCTCTGATGCTGCGGCAGCCCTCTCAACAGCACCTCTTCTGCTTTTCTCCTGCATACCAATATAGCCGGGGATAGCGATTGCTGCAAGAATACTGATAATTGCAACAACGATCAGCAACTCTATAAGCGAAAAACCTTTATGTTTTGTTAAAATTTTCATTATTTACACAATAAAATAGTATAACAGGCAATGCAGATATATCCGCATTGCCTGTTATATATTGCTGTACTCAAAAAAGTTTAGTCTGCTGATACCCTTTTCGTATAGATTATGGTAGTGCCTAATCTATCCCTACCCTCAAGGAGTACCTGATTAGCATCGTGAGTGCAAGATATCCTGCCATTTGAGGTTCCTGCGCCAGTTGCATTGCTTGTCCAGAGGCTTTCAGCACCATTCCAAGGAGATTTCTCCTCATTTAAATTCCACCTTGAAATAATATAAAGTGAGCAAAGCCCATTAGCTCCGCCATTTAGAGCAACGGCAAGAGTAGAATTGTTTGCATCTGTTGCGTTTGTTGTATCAACACTTCCATCACCAGTGGTGTCTACTTCATTTAAATCACTTCCACCTTTACGCGCTGACTGGAGCCAGCCCTGCACATCTGCCTCTGCTGCTCCTACAGCCCTCTGTACAGCACCTTTTCTGCTTTTCTCCTGCATACCGAGATAGCCGGGGATTGCGATTGCTGCAAGGATACCGATGATCGCTACAACGATCAGCAGTTCGATAAGGGTAAAGCCTTTCTTTTCTTTAAGATTATTCATTGCCTTAAACATAATAAATTCCTCCTTTTAAATATTATGGCCTAAAGACCACTATTCTAATACTAATATACTACTAAGAAACCCTTGTGCTCACCTCCTTTAATTCTTAAAATGTTAAGCTTTGCAATATACAAAGCATTTTCTATGCCAACGACAAAATTCTTGAGATTCTCGAAACTTAGTATAAAGAATATGCTAAAAAATAAGACATGTCAAGAGAAATGACAAATAATGTCAATCAACTCATAAAACTTGTCATTTAATTATACTGCTTATCAGAAATCCTTTTCAAAATTGTGTGCAATTATTAGTCCGGTCCATTATAAATAATGCCCTGCCAGTTCATTGTCAAGACATCAGTTCAATGATTTATTCATCCAGACTTCATATTCTTTAAATCTTTTTACTAGTTCAAAGTTTTCCGAAATGTAATCATCAAGTATATTGGTTCTTGCATCAAAGCGGGTGTAATTTGGTTCATACCAATATCCTGGCGATAACACCACTATTTTAGTAGGGGATTTTTTTATCTCATTAATAATTTCTCTTTGTATTTCAGGCCTGTTTGTTACACCAGGACATAATTCATGATATTTTGTCGAGTAATTCCTGCCTGCAAGAAAATAAATTACTATATCACTGATAATGAACTGGTCGTGATTTTTAACACCGATGTATATAGTATCGTTTTCGGTTGTGTTGTTTTGTATATATAACACCAGATCCCGAAGGTCATTCGTCATGCTTGAGTATCCGGCCCTGGGAATTACAGACCTTTTTGGCATCTCAAAATAATCCTTCTTGAAAGTTTCAACTTTCATCGCAACCGGCCCGATAAATATTGCGCCTATCAAGACCACAAAAATAAAAACTGCTATGCTTCTGGCTACTGATATGGGTTTAACCTGTGAAGATAATGCAAAAGAATACAAACTCGGCAGTATGATTACACCAACCAGAGCAGCAGGAAGCAGGTGAATAATGTCACTTCTAACTCTTACCTGATTAAGAAACAAAATGCCCATGAATGATAAAATAAATAATCCGTAACTAAATTTAGTATTCGTTTTATCTTTTATAATGAGTACTAACGAAATAATAAGGCCAACCAATAAAATACCAGGGAACAAAAAAAATGGTATGGATTCAAAAGAGAAATAAAATGGATAAGGAAGCCCTCGGTATTTTTGCATAATCTCCATTGGTGTCCAGATCAATTGATTGACTATTGGCTCTATACCAATAGCATTTATCAGGTATGCAGCAATAGGCACTCCAGATAAAAGTACTGCAAAAAAATAATATAATATTGGATGCCAGGTTGTTTGGGTGTCCGTTATCTTCCTCAGAAACAGTGCAATTAAAATAACAACCGCAGCCATCCCAGCCAGATCATGCCGAAACATCGCGCCAGATGTCACAAAAAAACCGCAATAAATGAGCCAATGATTTTGAGCTTTCTCTATATAGTGCATGAAGAAATATACTCCAATAAATATAAATACCATAGCCGTATAAACCGGATAACCTTGAAAACCGCTATAGCCTATCCAAACAAGTGACATTCCAAAACTTATGATGGATATCTTGTTTGAAAACCCAAGTTTTCTGGTGATCAGGAAACTAACCATGCAAAGCAAAGATTTTACCGTAATATCATAAATTCGCTCTATTAAAACCGATGATCCAAATAATTTAAAAATAAATGCCAATAGGTAAAACTGGCCTGGAGGATATACTGACCAAAAATCTGCATAAGGAAGATGCCCCTTGAGTATTCTCTCTGCTCCAACTAATATTGTGCCTTCGTCACATAAGTATAAATATTCTTTTATTATGGGGAAATTATATGCTGCTGAAAATACAAAAAGCGCTATCCATATTAGTTTGTTATATTTCATAAATATTTCCTATTCAAAGAAATAAAACTACAATTAACCATTTCGACCTATTCTGCATTCTCTCTGATTTTGATCTGTTTAACGTGAGCCCAACGCTGACTGTTAAGAATCCAGAAAGATGCTACCTGATCAGCGTATACCAACTTCCATCCTGGATCGGCAATCAATCGCGGCAACAGAGAATTGGATGCATGAGAACCATGTGTTAACAATAATCCTTCGAAATGAAATTGATTGACCAACGCCTGCCATGTATTTTGCTCATAAGGAGCCTCCCAAAGTTCTCTCAATAAATCAGGCAAATAGACCTCCCAACGGCTGTCGAAAAGCGGTGTGAGTCCATGATATAAGCAAAATCCGCCCAAATCAACAGAATTGTATATAGGCCCATTGAACCGATTTTTTTTCAGAAATTGTGGCAGCATGTCAGGGAAAACATCTTTTGCAACACCTATTCCAAAACGCGGTTGTATTTTTATATATCTGTAATATATTCCGGATATAGGGATGAAGGCAACAAGGATCATGATCGTCCCTGTCACTATAATGGTAGCTGTTCCAGTTCTGATTTTTGTCCTAAGTTTGCTGTAATGCTCAGCAATAAATGGAGCTGCTGTCAGAGCAAAAAAAGGGATATTACGTAGAGAGTTACAAGCAAGCAATGCAAATACAAAAACAATTAAGAATCGTTCTGGTTTAATCATTTTGCGAGAAACCGCTATGTAACACGTTATAATAAACGCCCCAAACAACAGAATAAATATCCAGACGTCAGGAAATCCCAGAAACGCAGAACTAAAAGGAGTTTTTAATTCTTGAATCCCCTTAAAAAAAACATCTGAATTAAGCCCACCTTCCCTAAAGAGAACATAAGCATACGACCACCCATTGGTCCCGAAAGGGGTTAATATAGTAGACAAAACAACTATCAATAGAAGTTCAGCAAGACGCCTTATATCCTCACTTAAACGCCAGCCGCTGCTGATAACTTCAGATAATACATAACATCCGATCATAAAAGGCCCGAGTACAAACAGACCATGAGAATTACTCCATAAAACCTGCATGCAAACAAGGAAGATCTGCTCAGAAAAAGTTCTGAATCGTCCCTGCTGAAGCCTAAAGTAAAAAAACATTACCATAAGAAAGGAGACGAGATCAGGCCTTGGGGTAAAACGCCCACTGCACGCAATCAATGCAAGGAAAAGAACCGGTAGAGCCAGAGAAGATTCTACCCAAACAGCCATAGATCTATAACAGAGAAAGAAGATACCCGCCCAGAGGGCGATCATAACCAATTGCACTCCAACCATACCCAAAATGCTGTCTGCACCGGCCATTATTACCTGGAACAACCAATGAGAATCATGATATGGACGTCCAAAACCAGCCGTGGAAAACATATCAATTGTCGGAACAAAACCATGATCCAAAATGTATCTACCAATGCCAACCTGCCACCAAATGTCCCCATCCCAGATCTCAACAACAAGAAAAGCAGTTATAACAAAAACAGTCGTTATTGCCAGAAATCGCTTAGGCAACCTTTTGCTTGTATAACCAATAAGTTCCTTCATAATAAGACCAGCACCCCAAGTCAATTAAATTGTATTAGGTATAATATTATCACAACAAAGTAATCCTATTTGCAAAAGTATCGCAAAAACCGCAAAAAAATCAATATTCTTGAACAAATGCTGTGCTATAATTTATTCATACCTAACCACAAAATACCTAAAAATATGATATTTATAGGACTTGATGCAGGTTCTGTGAGCGTAAAAGTGGTCCTGCTTGATGAAAATGGAAGCAGGCTTTACAGCTCTTATAAGAGGCACAGGGGACAGCCTCTGAGTGTTGCCCTTGAAATGTTAAAGGCCGTAATGCGTGATGAGTTATGGGTCAAAGGACATGAAAATCCGAAACTCTTCACTCATCACTTCTCACTATCTATAACCGGCTCCGCAGGAAGGCTGATTGGTAATATTCTCAATATAGAGCCGGTGAACGAAGTAGTTGCCCATGCTTATGCAACGCGCAGGCTTTATCCCAATATCCGTACAATAATAGAACTTGGAGGAGAAGATTCAAAGCTAATCATTCTTGGAAAAAATTCTGGTTCAGCAAAAGACTTTTCGATGAACTCTGTCTGTGCAGCAGGCACGGGCTCTTTCCTTGATCAGCAGGCTGAAAGATTAAGACTTTCGATAGAAGAATTCAGTGAACTGAGCCTGAAATCGAAAAAACCCCCAAGAATAGCCGGCAGATGCAGTGTATTTGCAAAGTCCGACATGATACACCTTCAGCAGATCGCCACGCCTGTTGAAGATATTGTCGCAGGTCTCTGTTTTGCTGTTGTCAGAAACTTCAAGGGATCAATTGCAAGGGGAAGGGAACTGCTTGATCCTGTTTCATTTCAGGGCGGGGTTGCAGCTAATCAGGGAATGGTAAGAGCTTTTAAAGAGGTCTTTGGAATTAATGAACTCTTTGTTCCTGAAGAACACGCGATCATGGGCGCGATTGGCGCAGCGCTTAAGGATTTCGAATCCGGCAGACCACATCCTTTTGACCTGAATCTTCTTGAAAATTTTATCAACTCCCGCAGGTCTTTTGAAAAGGGACATGAACCGCTCGTTGATATAAAAGATGATTTTTTTGAAAGACACACGAAAAACCGTGAGGAGAAAGGAGTTAGGGGTAAGGAGTTAAATAAAAGAAAGTCTTCACACCTCACGCCTCACGCCTCACGCCTCACGGCCTTTCTTGGTGTTGATATCGGATCAATAAGCACCAACCTCGCAGTGATCGATGAAAACTCCAGGCTTCTTGCAAAACGCTATCTTATGACAGCAGGCAGGCCTATTGAAGCAGTCAGGCAGGGACTTGAAGAGATACAACATGAGATAGGCGATTCTGTAGAAATTTGCGGAGTAGGCACGACCGGTTCCGGAAGATATATGATCGCTGATTATATAGGAGCTGATATTGTAAAAAATGAGATCACAGCACAGGCAACAGCAGCAGCCTTTATAGATAAAGATGTTGACACCATTTTTGAGATAGGCGGGCAGGATTCCAAATATATATCTTTGAGAAATGGCGTAATAGTTGATTTTGAGATGAACAAGGCATGTGCTGCAGGAACAGGTTCCTTTCTGGAAGAACAGGCCGAAAAACTGGATATATCGATTAAGAATGAATTCGAAAGACTTGCATTCGACTCTTCAAACCCATGCAGGCTCGGCGAGCGCTGCACAGTATTCATGGAAAACTCTTTAATGTCTAATCTTCAGCGCGGCACTGATAGAAAAGACCTGCTTGCTGGACTTGCATATTCGATAGTCCAGAACTATATCAACAGGGTTGTAGGAAAAAGGCGCATTGGTGATAGGATATTTTTTCAGGGCGGAGTCGCATTTAATAAGTCTGTTGTTGCAGCTTTTGAAAAGTATCTCAACAGGCATATAACCGTTCCACCTGACCATGATGTTACCGGTGCGATAGGAATGGCGTTGCTTGCAAAGAAAAACAGCGGGGAGTTTAGAAACAACGACATACTAATACAGTCATTAGTAAAGACAAATACATCACCCTCCCCTTCATCCCCTCCCCTCAAGGGAGGGGAAATATTAGAACCCTTACCCCTTTCTCCTCACCCCTCACACCTTACTAATTTTAAAGGTTTCGGGCTTTCAGAACGCCACTACGAGATATCCTCATTCGAATGTAAAGGATGCCCTAATGTCTGCGAAATAAACAAAGTAAACATACAAGATGATAAAAATCTTCTT
>MHDW01000005.1:20587-21692 GCA_001803645.1 Nitrospirae bacterium GWC2_42_7
ACCTTCCTGATCTATTTGCCTTTAGGGATGAAATGCTCTGGAAAGAACATCTGAAATACCGTGAAATGTTAAATGTGAATAGTGAAAAGTTAATGGTGAAAAAAGAGGAGATTACTAAAAACAGAAGACAGAAGGCAGTCACCCTCCCTAATCCCCCCCTTAACAAGGGGGGGCATGGGGGGGTAAACGACTCTCGACTCACGACTCACGACTCACTTCCTAAGATCGGAATTCCATATATCTTCTATTTTCAGGACTTTCTTCCTTTCTGGACAACTCTGTTATGGGAACTCGGCTTTGATGTCGAGGTGTCTCCTCCAACCGACAGGAATATAGTTGATGAGGGACTTGAGAGCGTGCTCGCCGAAACATGTTTCCCTGTAAAGACTGCTCATGGTCATATAAAATATCTGATAGACAGAAAAGTGGATGCAGTCTTCCTTCCGAGCTTTGTAAATCTGAACAGTCCTGAAGACATTTTTGACAGAGGATTTGCATGCCCCTACACACAAGCAATCCCATATATGTCAAACATCGCTTTTAAAGGAATAAAGTCTCTGACGCCTGTTATTGATCTCAGCCTCGGCAGAACATTCCTCGAGAAAGAGTTGAAGCAGGCCTTTAAGCCATACAAGATATCAGCCCTGAGAATTAAAAAAGCCCTGAACAAGGCAGAAAATGCACAGTCTGAATTCAAAAAAGAGATAAAGACAAAAGGCAAAGAAATTCTATCCGGACTCAATAGCAGGGCCGTGGTAATTACCGGCAGGTCTTATAACTCATTCGACAGGGGAATGAACCTCAATGTACCTGCAAAACTGGCTGAACTCGGAGTTCTCTCAATACCAATGGATTTTCTGCCTTTGGAAAATTACGACATCTCATCTGATTGGCCGAATATGTACTGGCGCTCTGGTCAAAGGATCTTAAGTGCAGCCAGAATAATAAGGTCAAATCCGCTGCTCCATTCTATATATATAGGAAATTTCTCATGCGGCCCGGATTCCTTCATAATCAAATTTTTTGAGGAAGAGATGTCCGGAAAACCATATCTGCATCTCGAAATAGATGCACACAGTGCAGATGCAGGGGTCATAACAAGGTG
>MHDW01000005.1:21783-21925 GCA_001803645.1 Nitrospirae bacterium GWC2_42_7
CATAAAAGAACTATTTATCTCCCGCTGATGTCTGATCATGCATTTGCCCTTGCCGCTGCCTTTGAACGCTGCGGAGTTGGTGCGGAGGTATTGCCTGAGTCTGACAAAGAGACGATAGAAACAGGCAAAATGCATGTATCAG
>MHDW01000005.1:22110-22274 GCA_001803645.1 Nitrospirae bacterium GWC2_42_7
TTCTCACCCAATCAGGATGCGGAATTTTACAAAGACCTCGGGATTGTCGGCAAGGATTTTACACTCTGGTCATGGAAAGGCATTATTGCCGTTGAACTATTAACCAAGTGCCTGCATGAGACAAGGCCCTATGAGAAAGAAAAGGGCTCTGCTGATTTTCTTTA
>MHDW01000006.1:0-1056 GCA_001803645.1 Nitrospirae bacterium GWC2_42_7
CACAATAAGTCCCATCTTGGTATTTCCCATGAAAATAATAATGACAAGCAACTCTGAGGGATGCCTCTTGTTTTCCCCCGGAAGCCTAAGAAGGGTCTTAAGGTTGATAACAGGGATGATCTCCTCCCTGAGTCTGACCGCTTTTTTGTCCACTACTGTGATGATCCCGGATTCTTTGATCCTTATGATCTCTCTTACGTAATGAGCAGGCAGCGCCAAAGTAACATCAGAGACTTTAAAGAGAAGGATACGCACAATCGCAAGGGTCAGAGGAAGCCGGATAATGAATGTTGTGCCCTTTCCATCCTCTGTTGTGGTACTAATGACGCCTCCAAGTTCTTCGACAATATTCCTTTTCACAACATCCATACCAACACCCCTGCCGGAGACGTCAGTAACAATAGCACTCGTACTGAAACCAGGAATGAAGATCAATTCAACAAGCTCGCTGTCCGACATGCTGTCCAGTTCAGCTTCTTTTAATAGCTTCTTACTGAGCGCTTTTTCTCTTATCTTGTCGCAGGATATGCCTCTGCCATCATCTTTTAACTCGATGTAAACATTGCCTGAATCATAGCAGGCAGAGAGAGTAATCATGCCATTTTCGGACTTTCCAGCTTTTAGTCTTTCGTCCGGGAATTCGATGCCATGGTCAATGGAATTCCTGATCATATGGATGATAGAGTCAAATATTTTTTCCATCATCTTCTTGTCGATCTCGATATCTCCGCCATGGACAATAAAATCAACATTCTTCTCAACAGACCTCGCTATGTCCCGTACCATCCTGTGAAGAGAATCGAACACACCGGAGAGAGGGACCATCCTTAGCTTAAGCGCCTTTTCCTGCAGTTCTCCCCTGAAGAACTCCTGTGTAATGTTGTCATCTCTCACACTCATTGCAAGTTGGCTCAGTTTTGAATTAAGCAGATGCACCGTGGCAGTGATCTCAGCAGCTGCATCTGACTGAGTGCTTCCCTTCAGATCCAACCCTGCAAGCAGATCCAGAGCCCTTTTAGATACCTTTACGGTTTCCTTCACTTCAGATGATCGTTG
>MHDW01000006.1:1099-8928 GCA_001803645.1 Nitrospirae bacterium GWC2_42_7
ATCAAGTCATCCAGTTTCTCAGCATTAACTCTGACAGTCTCTGAAACTTTATGGGTTTCAGAGATTGTAGAAGTCTTCATGATACCTGTTTCATGGACCGCAGCTGACGGCATTCCCTCAGGCCCTGAAAGAGGCAGCACCTCTGCTTCTTTTTTATCATCTTTCTTGAGGCCTCCAATAACTGAACCGGAAATATTTCCTTCTGAAGCCATACGGAGTTTCTCGCAGAGGCTGCTATTGTCTGTGCTGATCTCCTGGCCGGACGAGACTTTTTCTATCATATGAGTAATAGCGTCGATCCCGCTGAAAAGAAGGTCGGCAAACTCCTTCGAATGTTTTATCTTTTTGTCTCTCAATGCAGCAAGGGCATCCTCGATCGTATGGGCGACTTCTGTTATTGAAACAAGCTTCATCATCCGTGAGGAGCCTTTTATCGTGTGAGCTGAACGGAAGACAGAATTAATGATATCTGTGTCGTCAGGATTTTTTTCAAGGGCTACAAGCCCCTCGTTGAGCCGTGCCACATTCTCACGCGCCTCTTCAACAAACCTTGCAAGAAACTTTGCGATATCAAGCGCCATAGCAGATCCCTTTCTGTGAGCAATGCATCATCTCAACCTCTTTCGCAGCTCAGCAAGATTATGTGTGCAGAGTTGCGCCAACTGTTCCAATGGGAATGAAAGAGGGAAAAAAGTAAAACCATGATCTGATTTGTCCCCCTTTTTGAGGATATTTAACACTATCTCATATTCACGACATGCCTTCTCCAGTTCTTCCCGCTGCCAATAGATCTCCGCCATATAAAAATGTGCGATCCAGCAGGAAGGCTGAATATATAATGCTTCGCGGAACCTCTTCAGAGCATCGTCTTCATTGTTGAGTCTCTTTTCGATCAGACCCAGAAGCAGATACACTTCCAGATACCACTGTTCGATTTCCATAACATGCAGGCAGACCATTTTTGCCTCGTCAGTCTGGCTCATATTAATAAGGATGCTTGCCTTAAGCATATAGGCCTTGATAAAGGACCTATCCTGCTCCAGGACTTTATCGATCCTGTTCAGCGAATCTCTGTATTCCTTGTTTTTGGCCAGTAGTAAGGCTTCATCAAAGAGAAGATGCAACTCATCCTTTGACCTTTTTACCTTGTATTCCCTGTCAGAGGCTTCAGCCTTTTTGCTATGATAACTACGCAGAACATTTGCACTGTGACTTCTTTCTGCCTGTGTTATTTTTTTTGTTTTGGTCAGTCCTGCAGGAGAGGATGTAAGATTTCCAGGCCCTGGATTTTCTTTATTTACCGACAACTTCCTCCGGTCATTAACAGGAAGAGTAACGCTCTTCCTGTACAGGAAGATGCCGTCCTGCTCTATCAAAGAAAGTACACCTATATTATGGGACAGGGTTTCTGTAGAACTTACGATAAGGTATCCGTCTTCTTTGAGCATGCCGGCCAGCCTGCAAAATATTTCTTTCTGGACCGCAGGTTCAAAATAGATCGAAACATTTCTGTAAAAAACAATGTCTGAGTCCTTCAGGTATTCCGGGTATTCATCATCCAGAAGGTTGCAATTCCGGAATGTGACATGCTCCCTGATATGGCTTTTTATTTTATACTGGTTTGAACCGACCTTGTCAAAATACTTTTCCTTCTGCTGGTCACTGACCCCCCTGAAGGAATGGGAAGGGAACAGACCTTTCTCTGCCTTACTGATAGCATCGTTGTCAATATCTATACCTGTTATCGAAAGAAAACTCATTCCCCCTGTACCGTATTTGTCTATGACAGTCATAGCAATGGAGAAAGGCTCTTCCCCTGTTGAACATCCGGCGCTTATAACCTTGATCCTGTCAGTCCTGTTTCTGTTTGCCAGCAGTTCAGGTATCAGTTTTTTCTTAAGAAGATCAAGATGCGCAGGTTCTCTGAAAAAATACGTCTCATTCACGGTCAGAATATTAACAAGACAATGAAATTCATCATTGTCAGAGACAAGATGGTCGAAATATTTTACGTGAGATTCCATGCCATTGTGCGACATTCGGGAGCAGATACCATCAGCAAGCCGTGCAGACCTTAAGTCTTCAAAATGAAGTCCGCATCTGTCCTTTATAAGTGATTTAAAAGGGGCCAGATCTATTTTCATCTTCCCCTGAATACCCCTTCATATTTATCAAGACTCATAAGTCTGATCATTACGCCGCATATATCCTCAAGCGGAAGTATTAAGTCAATACATCCATTGTCGATCGCAACCTTCGGCATTCCGAAGACTATCGATGATTTTTCATCCTGTGCAATGGTCATGCCTTCTGCCTTTTTTATGTTTTGCATACCTCTCACCCCGTCACTTCCCATGCCTGACAGTATGATCCCAATACTTCTATCGCCGTATACACGGGAAACAGAACTCAAAAGTGCATCGCATGACGGATGATACAGGTCTCCGGGATGCCTCTCTTTCAGGACTACTTTCCGGGAGCTGTCAATTTCCATATGTTTTTCTGATGGGGATACATAAACCGTTCCGGCTGTTATTTGTTCCCCTTCTCCAGCAACCTTGATCTTTACCCTGGATATCTTTCCGAACCATTCAACCATTCCGGGAACAAACCCGTCAGAGATATGCTGAGCAACCAGAACAGGAGATGGAAAATTCTCAGGCAGACCCGGAAGTATTACTGACAGGGCCTCAGGGCCACCGGTAGATGAAGCAATTGCAACCACTTTATCTAACGCCTTCCCTGAAAAGCCGGAATGAGCTAAGGGCTTTTTAGGATTTTTATTGTGTCTTCCTTTCATGTGAGTTATTACTTTTATCTTAGACAGCATTTTTATCTTGTCTATAAAATCGCGGGCACCCTCGAGATTAACATCAGGTTTCTGTACAAGGTCGAGAGCGCCTTTTGATATCGCAGTATACGCGGTATTTGAATCACCCCTGGTGGTCACCACAAGTATGGGGACTGCATGCGAGGCCATTATCCCCTCGATCGCTTCAAGCCCGTTCATGACAGGCATCTCAATATCGAGAGTCAGAATATCAGGTTTTAGTTCAGCTACTTTATTTATAGCCTCAAGCCCATTGGCTGCTTCACCGACCACGCAAATATCCTTGTCAGTGGAGAGGATGGCGATGATCAGTTCACGCGCAAAGGCGCTGTCATCAGCAACTACTACCCTTATCTGTTTCATCTTCTGGTCCTGTTGAGCCTCTTTTTTGGCTTATGTCTGCTTTTTATCCTGCAGCCTGAACTCCTTAACTGTTTCTTTCAGACTTTCAGACATCTTTGCCATTTCCTTGCAGATCAGGTTCATTCTCTCAGTGGAATCAGCGGTCTGCCCTGCACCTGCAACTATCTCTCTCAATGCGGTCACCGCCTGATTGCTTGCTGTTTTCTGCTGCTGGGTTGAGAGGGATATCTGTTTTGCTGCATCGTTAGTTTCATGGGCAGCGTCTACAATATCTATCAGAATAGCTGCGGTATTATTCGAGTCCTCCATCCCTGCCTGGATCCCCTTTGAGCCTTTTTCAGAAGCTATCACAAGACGGCTGATCGCTTCCTGGATCTCATTGATCTTGGACTCGATCTCTCCTGTTGATTCCATGACACTGTCTGCAAGCCTCCGGATCTCTACTGCTACAACACCAAATCTCTTGCCTGCCTCTCCGGCGCTTGAGGCCTCAAGCGCAGCATTGAATGCTATCAGTTTGGTCTGATCAGCGATATTATTGATGATCTCCATGACCTTTGTAATTTCTTTGGATTTTTTCCCCAGTTCAACGATCTCTTGAATGCTGTTCTGGCTGTCGTTATGTATATCAGCGATCTTCATAATGACCGTCTCAATTGCGCTTGCTCCTTTTTTTGTGTCCTCCCAGGTCCTGGAAGCGATCTCAACAACAGAACCTGAATGCTCTGCTATCTGCGTTGAAGATGCTGAAAGTTCTTCCATGGTAGAGGTGATCTCTGAAACAGCGGCTGACTGTTCTGCTGCTGTACTTGCCTGCTGTTCTACGGCTGCAGATATCTCGGTAGCGTATGAGTTAATATCTGTTACAGTATCAGAAACCTTGCGGATAACAGCATCGAGATTATCTATATGGCTGTTGAACCAGCGTGCTAATTCACCTATCTCGTTGTCTGTATTTACCGGGACCCTGACTGTCAGGTCATTTTTGAAGTTGCGGATCGCATGAGTGACCTGTATCAGGGGCTCGTTGACCACTTTATTTACATAGTAACTCACGATCATAAGTGCCACAAGCATGGTTAATGCGGAAAGGAGTATGCTCTTGCGGACAACTGAAGACACCTCATTTCTGATCTTTTGGTTCTCTTTTGCAACCATTTCTTCAATATCACTGGCAGTGTAATTCTTTATCCCCTCTTTTTGGTCGCCAAGCAAAGCGGTCCGGTAGGCTTTTATCCTTTCTTCCCCGGTTGTTTTTATCGCTGATAAAGAGATGTACAGCATGATAGAAAAGATCGCGAGCATCGGGACAATAGCAAAGATCATTACTTGTTTTCTCAGAGACAGGTTCATAGGTTACCCCCATTATATATTTTATTTTGAATGGTTATGTTTTTCACGATAGTTTCCCGCATGTTGCAGTTGGAAGCTTCATGAGATCCAGAAGCAGCACGATCTCTTCATTTTTTACAAAGGCACCCCATACCGCCATTTTACCTCTGCTGGACAAGGCCAGAGCAGGAAGAGGGCGGATATTATTCACAGGAACAGAAATGATTTCATCAGGAGAATCGATAGCTATACCGCAAAGTGGAGAACTCTCTTTCATCATGAGGACTTTTTGTGGCCCGGACATGACACTTTTTCCATGGAACGGCAATTGCTCAAATAAATCTATCATATTGCATTGTCTTGCCAGTGCCTCATCTGCTGTTATCATCTCATCGATCTGTTCAGTATCCACTCCCATCTTTATGCCCTTTATCGAAAAGGTCAGTAGTTTTATCTCTTCAGGAATATTTTGATCATCCAGGGATGACACTGTCATGAAGACATCCTGGCGAATATCTTTCCGATATCAAGAAGGGTGATAGTTCTATCAGTGTACAGGAGCTCTCCTGAGACAAACTCCCTGACTGTTTTATTGTGGGTCGAAAGAGCGGGTTTGACTGAACTCACAGGGATGTCACACACATCAACCACAGAATCAACCAGCATTCCGGAGCGGATGTCGTTTTTCTGTGCCACTGCGATACGGCTGTGTTTCGTGGTCTCTGAATCTTCTATCCCGAGGAACCTGTTAATATTGATCACTGATTCTATATCGCCCCTGATATTTATTACACCAACGATATAATCAGGCGACCCAGGGACATAGTAAATGGTTGTCAGAGGCAGTATTTCCTTTACGTCATCACCGTAAAAGGCAAAATACTCTTTATGGATAGAGAAGATCACCATCTTCACCCGCTTTTCTTCTACATCAACAATCTTTTCCTTATCTGCGCGTTGATTCAACTTATCCAGGATAAGATCGCTTTTCTGTCTGTTCAAAGCCTCTGTCAAGCGTGGTACCGTCCCTGTTATAAAATTTACTGCGGATTCAGCCTGTCTGGGCATATGCAAAGGAGTATATGCCCAGGTTTGACATCATGGACTGTTAGAACTGGATCTGGCATTTTTTTATAGCGCCTTCGTCCCTGATCCAGAGGAGTGTCTTTTTGTTGCGGTTGCACCAGTCACGCACATCTTTTTCAAAGGTCGGACAGTCAGCAGTGACCTCAAGGACATCACCGGGTTTTAAGGTAAAGATCATGGAAGTTATCTTGAGGGTTGGACCCGGGCATTTCATGCCTTTTGCGTCTAGTAAATGTATTGCCATAAAAAACCTCCTGTATCAAAAAACAATTTATTCAGTCTGTACTATGATGACCGCTTTATTGGACCAAGTTCTTTAATAATACTCACCATATCTTTTATTATCAATACAAACCTTTCGCTTTCGCCTGCAGATACATAATCAAACCTGCATCTCTCCTTTTCAATGCCCAATTGGCCAAGGAGTTTCAATAAAAGCTGGTGGCGCTGGATTGCCCTGAAATTACCTTCTTTGTAATGACAGTCACCTGGATGACACGCGAGTATTATAACACCATCAGCCCCTTTTTCGAACGCCTTCATGATGAACTGTGGATCGACCCTGCCGCTGCACATTACCTTTATAATATTCACGTTCGGTGGGTAGATGCTCTGTGCTGTGCCTGCCTTGTCAGCACCTGCATAAGAACACCAGTTGCATAGGAACCCCACTATCTTAGGCTCAAAATTATTCATTCCAGCAACCCCTCTATCTCCGCGAATATCTCTGCATTGGTAAAGTGATTGCCTTCTATACAGCCTGAAGGACATGCAGCAACACAGGTGCCGCATCCCTGACACAGGACATCGCTGATCATAGCCGTCTCCTTTTGGTCATCATAGGAGATCGCCTTATAGGGACATACAGATATGCAGACCTTGCAGCCTGAACACCTGTCAGGATCAATTACTGCGGTGATCGCATTGATCTCAAGTTTCCTGCCTGCAACAAGGCCTGAGAGTATATAGCCTGCTGCGGCCATACCCTGGTTTGTGGCTTTCTGAATATCCATTGGCGACTGGCAGGAGCCGGCAAAATATATGCCCTTTACCCTGCTCTGGCTGGAATCCATCCTGTCATGCAGTTCCTCAAAAAACCCTGTTTTATCGCAGTTTGCTTCAATGACAGCGGACACTCTCAATGAACCCTCTGAAGGTACAACTGCAGGACACAGTATAACCATATCCGCATGTATTATATTGAGTTTCACGGCAGGACCTGTGAGCTTGATTATTCTCTTTGTTGCATCTTCTTTTATATGCAGATCCTTCAGGTTTGCATATCTGATAAACACGGTCTCAGCACTCTCCCTTGCGTGATTCAAGAGCGAAAAATCGTCTTTGCCAGGTACCGAGAGTTCTTTGTAAAAATGATAGATCTTTGCATCCGGAAACTTTTTCCTTATCATATGGTTGAACTTAAGTGCATACTGGCAGCATATGCCGGAGCAGTACTCTTTATGATCTTTGTCCAGACTCCCGACGCAGTGAATGATCGCAAAGCTTGAGGGAAGCTCTCCCCGGGATGTTTTTATCTCTCCGCCTGAGGGGCCGTTGGAGGCCATGGTCCTCTCGAAATCTAAAGCAGTAAGCACCTCAGGGAATGTCCCGTATCCAAGGTTAGGGAGATTCCGGCAGTCATACATACCGGCCCCTGTGGCAACAACTATTGCACCGACATTTCTCTCCAGTACTGTTTCAGTATCATCATATACGATCGCCTCAGCCACAGGGCAGGCATCTCTGCAGAGATGACAGTCCTCTCCTTTTTTTCTGAGACAGATAGAGTCATCTATAAAGGGCGCGTTCGGAAGTGCACTGGTAAAAGGGAATGAAATTGCCTTGCGCTGATCAAACCCGCAATTAAAGTCATTTCCTGCAGAAACAGGGCATAGATCCAGGCATGCCTGGCATCCGATACAGGCATTAATATCCACATGCCTCGGGGACTTTCGGATCTTTACAATAAAATTGCCATACGAGCCCTTTACTTCAATGACCTCTGAGATGGTCAGAAGTTCTATGTTCTCAGAGTACTCACCGTGAAGCAGATCACCAAGAAGCGGTTCGAGCATACAGGGGCCGCACTCCATGCCAGGAGCTATTTCTTCAAACCTGACAGGCATGCCCCCGATGACCGGTGTTTTTTCAACAATCACAACTTTTCTTCCTGCCCCGGCAATACTCAGAGCTGCCTTTAATCCTGCAGGGCCTGCAC
>MHDW01000007.1:0-2857 GCA_001803645.1 Nitrospirae bacterium GWC2_42_7
ATTTCAATAAAACACTTAGCTTCAAACTGCCTGTTTTGCTTCATATGGATACCCTTAATTCCATGGGAATGACATATAGTGAAATGGGTGATGATAATAATGCTGTTATCGCTTTTAAACAAGCAATCAGTGTTATGCCCGGATCGATCATTTCTTATAATAATCTAGGTCTTCAATATATAAAAATGGGTGAATATGAACTTGCAATTGAAGAACTTACAAAAGGATTGAGGATTAGAGAACATCCCGGTCTTCGATATAATCTATCTCTTGCAAATCAAAAAATATTGCATTAGATAAAAGAAAAGACATCAGAATGATTTTATTGCTAAAATATTTAGATGTCCGGCAAAGAACTTATCATCGAAGGCGCCCGTCAGAACAATCTGAAAAATATCAGCCTCAGGCTGCCTCAGGACAAAGTCATTGCTATAACCGGAGTATCAGGCTCCGGCAAGTCATCCCTTGCATTTGATACGATCTTTGCAGAGGGGCAATGGAGGTTTGTCGAGTCTCTTTCTACATATGCAAGGCTGTTTCTTGAAAAGCTCGACAGGCCGGATGTTGATTCAATACGTAATATCAGGCCTGCAATAGCCCTTGAGCAGAAAAATCCTGTCAGGGGTTCACGCTCAACAGTCGGAACGCTTACTGATCTTAATGATCTTTTCAGGCTTCTTTATTCAAAGCTCGCAACCCCATACTGTCCAAATTGCGCCAAAGAAATAAGGAAGTGGGACCCATCCCAGATAATTGCAGAACTAATTGAGAAATACAGTGGGGCAAAGGCAATTATTATCTTTGAAACAAAAGAGCAGGGAGAAAACCTGAAAGGAAAGGGATTTCATAGGGTCTGGCTTGATGGCGAAGTTTCTGAGCTAGACGCCTCACTCCTCACCCCTCACTCCTCAATCAGTATTGTCCTTGACAGGCTTGTGATACGAGATGAACCAAGATTGTCGGATTCTATAGAAATGGCCTGGAAGGAAGGGCATGGAAAAATAAAAGTTGTTCTCGTTGATTCAGTTCCCAGTTCTCAGCCTGCCTGCCGGCAGGCAGGTTCTTCAGTTCTCAGTTTTACTTCTGAAAACGCATGTGAAGAATGCGCCATTGAATTGCCTGAGCTTTCATCTCTTTTGTTTTCATTTAATCACCCGGTTGGTGCCTGCCCTGAATGCAAGGGATTTGGAAATATATTGAAATATGATGAAGACCTGATCATCCCTGACAAAGGCCTTTCTATTTCACAGGGCCTGATAGACCCATGGAACAAACCTGCATATAAATGGTGGAAAAAGCAGTTGATAAGTAAAGGGAAAAAAGCCGGACTTGATATTAATAAACCCTATGCTGATTTTAGTTCAGATGAAAGATCACTTCTTTTTAAAGGAGATGAGAGTTTCCACGGCTTAGATGATTTTTTTGAGTATATGGAAGGGAAGAAATATAAGCTTCATGTAAGGGTATTTCTAAGCAGATACAGAAGAGGTGTTACATGTCCGGTTTGTCAGGGTAAAAGGCTCAGTAAAGAAGCCCTTGCATATAAAGTATCCGGGATGGATATAGCAGAACTTTCCATGATGTCCGTGTCAGGTGTTTCAAAACATTTCAATGATATCAATCTGTCGCCTTTTAAAAGAGACCTTGCAAAAGAGGTTTTACGCCAAATAAAAATGAAGATCCAATTTCTTGAAAAAGTAGGGCTGGAATATCTGTCACTTGACCGTTACAGTAAAACCCTTTCAGGAGGAGAATACCAAAGGATAAATCTATCTAATCAGCTCGCCTCCCTTTTGACGGGGACTCTATATGTTCTTGATGAACCGACTGTAGGACTCCATGCAAGAGATACTGAGAGGATCGCGAAGATAATGAACCAACTTGCAGAACTTGGGAACACGGTCATAGTTGTGGAGCATGACAGGGGAATAATAGAATCTTCTCAATGGATCGTAGAACTTGGCCCGGGCGGAGGCCATAAGGGAGGAAATATTATTTTTGAAGGGCCGGCAGATGTTTTCATGAAGACAGACACTTTGACTTCTAAATTTATGAGAGGGCTCGAGAGAGTTGAAATACCGCTTAAGACAAGATATCCGTCAGGAGAAATTTTATCTGTTTACAAAGCTGAAGGCAATAATCTCAAAGGGATAAATCTTACCATACCTCTTAGAAGGTTTACGGCTGTTACAGGTGTTTCCGGTTCAGGCAAAAGCAGTCTAATTGTTGAAACTCTTTACAGGGCGTTGTCGAAAAAGTTCAGGCCTGAATCTGAGACTTCATTGCCATATGAGAAGCTTGAAGGAGAAAAAAACTTAAAAGGTGTAAAGTTGATTGATCAGTCTCCTATCGGGAGAAGCCCGCGTTCTAATCCTGTTACATATTTGAAGATATTCGACCATATAAGAAAAATATTTTCAGAGCAGAAAGAGGCAAGGGCATACGGCTATAGCCCAGGATTTTTTTCTTTTAATGTCTCAGGGGGAAGATGCGAAACCTGTAAAGGAGAGGGTTATGAGCTTTTGGAGATGTATTTTTTCGAAAACCTTTACGTGAAATGTGAGAAATGCGCAGGCCGGAGATATAAACCGGAGGCTCTAAGAATAAAATATAAAGGTAAAAGTATTGACGATGTGCTGAATATGACTGTGGAAGAGGCTTATGAATTATTTGAGGATCACTCTGCCATAGTATCCAAACTGAGATTGATGATGGATACAGGTCTTGGTTATCTGAGACTTGGTCAGTCTGCCACGACTCTTTCAGGAGGCGAGGCGCAGAGATTGAAGATATGTGCTGAGCTTTTGTCAGGGAGCAGGGGGCAGGGTCTAGGGGTTAGTAAAAACCGATCCCTAAC
>MHDW01000007.1:2880-7359 GCA_001803645.1 Nitrospirae bacterium GWC2_42_7
ATACATTCTTGATGAACCGACTGTAGGACTCCATTTTGTTGATGTGCAGGCATTGCTTAATATACTCAACAGGCTAGTGGAAGAAGGAAATACAGTTCTTGTTATAGAGCATAATCTGGATGTAATAAAGGCAGCGGACTGGATCATTGATCTTGGACCTGAAGGCGGGGATAAAGGCGGGGAAATAATTTTTGAAGGGACGCCAGATGATATTGTTAAATCAGAAGCATCGTATACTGGAAAGTATCTGAGGAATTATTTTGAAAATTGATAAAATATTGTGATTAAAGTATTCTTAACAAAAATATGAGAAAAGCTTTATATGTAATAATTACTTTTATGGCCATATCGTATATATCCGGCTGTAAAGACAATACAGAAACAATTGTTCAGAAAAATCTGAATGAGGTTTCAGGCCAACCTGCATACGGTGATGCATTAATTGTCGGCTCCATAGGAGAACCGAGCATTCTTATCCCGATGCTCGCCGGTGACAGTGCTTCACATGATGTTGCCGGACTCATTTTCAATGGTCTGGTTAAATATGACACTGATCTTAGTGTGATAGGAGACCTAGCTGAATCCTGGGATATCTCTTCTGACGGACTGGTCATTACTTTTCATCTAAAAAAGGGAGTGAAATGGGCTGATGGTGTTGAGTTCACAGCTGAAGATGTAATGTTCGGTTATCAAACTATCATAAATGAAAAAACTCCTACTGCCTATAGTGAAGACTATAAACAGGTTAAGAAGGCTGAAGTACTTGACAGTTATACATTCAGGGTAACTTATGAAAAGCCATTTGCCCCTGCTCTTACTTCATGGGGCAGTCTGGTAATACTTCCAAAACATCTGCTTGAAGGCAAAGACATAACAAAAACAGATTTCGGAAGAAATCCTGCAGGCTTGGGCCCCTATAAACTTAACAAATGGACTTCAGGTCAGGAGTTGATCCTTCATTCGAACAAGACTTATTTTGAGGGCAGGCCTTATATAGACAGTTATGTTTACCGGTTTATTCCAGACCCTGCAACTATGTTCCTTGAACTTCAGGCAGGAGGGGTAGACATGATGGGTCTTACCCCTATCCAGTACACAAAGCAGACAGATACCGATTTTTTTAGAAATAACTTTCAGAAATACCGCTATCCTGTATTTTCCTATACATACCTGGGCTTCAATCTAAAGCATCCGTGGTTCAAGGATAAACGCGTCAGACAGGCAATAGCACATGCTATTGATAAGAGTGAAATTGTAGATGTAGTCCTCTTTGGCTTAGGAAGTCCTGCTACAGGACCTTATGTGCCTAATACCTGGCCTTACAATCCGAATGTAAAGAAATATGAATATGACCTTGAAAGGTCCAGGGAACTTCTTAAAGAGGCAGGGTGGGAAGATACAGACGGTAACGGGATCGTTGACAAGGACGGTAATCAGTTCGAATTTACCATACGCACAAATATGGGAAACCGGCTCAGGATGAATACAGCAACTATCATTCAATGGAAACTTGAGAAGATAGGGATAAAGGTCAAGATCGAGGCCATAGAATGGAGTGCGTTCATAAATGAATTTATTGATAAAAGGAGGTTTCAGGCAGTATTACTTGGCTGGAGCATAGGAATAGATCCTGATCAGTATAACATCTGGCATTCGACCAAAACAAAGGAAAAAGAATTCAATTTTGTCTCTTATAATAATCCGGAGATAGATGATTTGCTCGAAAAAGGCCGTAGGACATTCGACATAAATGAAAGAAAGAAGGTTTATTACAGGATACATGAAATACTTGCTGAGGAACTGCCGTATATTTTTTTATATGTCCCTGATGCAACACAAATTGTCCATTCACGCTTCAAGGGCATAAAACCTTCACCTATAGGGATCGGCTACAACCTGCCAAAATGGTATGTGCCTAAAAAACTTCAGAAGCACAGCCTGGAGCAATAAATGACGGGTTATCTTATAAAACGTCTTTTTGAAATAATACCGACACTGTTCGGTATCACCCTGCTGTCGTTCTTCATTATCCATCTGGCCCCCGGAAAACCAACAGATGTTCTAACCGAGATGAACCCTAAAATCACTCCTGAAGCAAGGGAAAGACTAGAAAAATTATACGGACTGGACAAGCCTGTTATTCAACAGTACGGCATCTGGCTGAAAAGGATAGTAAAACTGGATTTCGGCGAATCGTTCTCTACTGACAGGCGGCCGGTTATAGAGAAGATATGGGACACAAAACAGCCATTGCTTGAGAGAAGACTCTTTATAACATTTTCCATAAACATACTTTCGATGGTGGTCATATTCCTGATTGCGATCCCGATCGGGATATCCTCGGCAGTCAGGCAGTATTCACTTTATGACAAGATAACCACTACTATCGTATTTTTAGGTTTCGCAATGCCTTCTTTCTGGCTGGCATTACTCCTTATGATGTTATTCGGCATACATCTGGACTGGCTCCCCATATCAGGTTTAAAATCAATGAACTATGAGTCTCTTTCCATCTTAGGTAAGATATTTGACAGGGCAGAGCACCTGATCCTCCCTGTTTTTATTTCTGCTTTTGGTGGTCTTGCAGGATTATCAAGGTTTATGAGAAGCAGTATGCTCGAAGTAGTCAGACAGGACTATGTTACTACTGCAAGGGCAAAAGGCCTTCCTGAGAACAAGGTCATTTATAGACATGCATTCAGGAATGCACTCCTTCCCATAATCACTTTGCTCGGGCTGTCTGTCCCCGGTCTTATCGGAGGCAGTGTAATATTCGAGAATATCTTTGGTATCCCCGGCATGGGACAGCTCTTTTTTATGAGTGTCATGATACGGGACTACCCTTTAGTAATGGGTATACTGACGATAGGTGCAATACTGACCCTGTTAGGCAATCTTATGGCTGATATTGGATATATGATTGCTGATCCAAGGATAAGGACAAAATAATCTATGGTTAATATTACTCACAGAAGTCCGTTTCTGAAATATTTCAAAAAGAACAAGCTTGCAATAGCAGGCGGGATCACAGTGATGGTGTTATTCTTTATAGCTGTGTTTGCTCCGTTGATATCCCCGTACGATGCCAATGATATTGACAGGAAGCATATATTGGAGCCCCCGAGCATTGAACATCCACTGGGTACAGACGACCTCGGAAGGGACCTCCTGAGCCGGATGTTCTGGGGTGCAAGGATATCTCTTTCAGTAGGATTTGTTGCCGTAGGAATAGCCACCTTGATAGGAATGATATTAGGCGCTTTATCCGGATATTATGGCGGTTGGACTGACAGGGTAATTATGAGGTTCATAGATATAATGCTATCGATACCAACTTTCTTTTTGATCCTTTCGGTTATTGCATTTATTGGTCCAAGCATATGGAACATCATGACTGTAATAGGCGTTACTTCTTGGATGGGCATCGCTCGCCTTGTAAGAGCCGAGTTCCTTTCATTAAAAGAGAGAGAATATGTCCTGGCTGCTAAGGCTCTGGGAGCCAGCGATACCAGTATAATCTTCAGGCACATAATGCTGAACAGCATGGCCCCGGTTCTTGTATCAGCTGTACTTGGCGTTGCTGGCGCTGTGCTTGTTGAATCTGCGCTTAGTTTCCTGGGCATTGGAATTCAGCCTCCAACCCCGAGTTGGGGCAATATTCTTACATTGGGAAAGGACAATATCGAGATCGCATGGTGGCTTTCTGTCTTTCCCGGTCTCGCAATTCTGATAACTGTCCTCGGTTATAACCTGCTTGGCGAAGGCATCAGGGATTCCATTGATCCAAGGTTATGGCAGTCAGAGAAAAAATAATGCTGGATTTATCCCGTTAGAACCTTGGATCTAATAAAGGGCTTCCTGTTTTCCGTCATTCTGGCTTGTCCAGAATCTTTCTGAATGATTCCCGACAAGCGGGAATGACACACGATGGTTAAATTTTCTTAGGATACCCCATCTCTGCGGCGGGGAGTTTCATTTTGCGTAATATTGGTGAAATAATAAATACATGAAAAAAAAATATCTAAAATTATTTTCGGCAGTTATACTTGTTTTAATATCTCTTCTCTATGGTTTATCCGAAAAAGATATTCCGATCGAAAGTGAAAACAAAAACGGAAGCCTTATCAGGGTTGAAAAGGTCCATGACGGCGATACAATAACTGCTATTGTTGAGAACCGTTCTGAAAAGATAAGGCTTATCGGAATTGATACTCCTGAGATGGGGCAGAGACCATGGGGTAGCAAAGCAAAAGAATATCTTGAAAGTCTTGTTGAATCTTCATTCAAAACTTTAACAATCGAATATGATATTGAGCATAGGGATAAATATGGACGAATACTTGCCTATATACGAACAAAAGACGGAAGGCTTATAAATGAAGAGATGTTAAGCAGTGGATATGCACTCTTATTTACATTCCCGCCTAATGTCAAATATGTCGACAGATTTATCTCAGCACAAAAGGAGGCGCAGAACAA
>MHDW01000007.1:7455-11698 GCA_001803645.1 Nitrospirae bacterium GWC2_42_7
CACCCCTCCCGAGAGGGGACTATGTGATGATACATACATCGTAAAATCCCCTCCTTGGAGGGGTGCAGGGGTGGGTAGGATTCTGTCTCGATGATGAACGTCTTGATTTACAAATAGACTTTATATAATCTTTTCCCTTTTGATAGCATCTGCAACTTTTACAACTTTTGCCATTTCCTTAACATCATGGACACGGACTATGTTTGCACCGTTTATTATGGAGATTGCAACAACTGCAGCAGTTCCTTCAAGCCTTTCTTCTGCCGGAGCATCTCCGAGAATTTTGCCGATGAAAGCTTTTCTTGACGCCCCGATGAGTATAGGCTTTTTAAGAGAGGCGAATTGACTGAGATTATTTATTATTTCAAGATTATGTTCAGCAGTCTTTCCAAAACCTATTCCCGGATCAATAATGATCATATTTTCCGGGATGCCGAACTTATTGGCTAGTCTGATGCTTATTCTGAAGTAGTCCATTATCTCAGGTATCAGGGCATCATAAACCGGATTCTTCTGCATGTTTTTAGGTCTGCCTTTTATATGCATAAGCACAACAGGGACCTTATATTTTGCGATTACCTTAGGCATTTCCGGGTCGAATCTCATGCCGCTTATATCATTCACAATTGAAGCTCCGGATTCGAGCGCCCTTAAAGCAACTTCAGATTTGTAAGTGTCAATGGAAATGGGGATATTAATTTTTTTTGAGATCTCTTCTATTACAGGGATCGTGCGCCTGAGTTCTTCTTCAAGAGGGACTGTTTCAGAGCCAGGCCTTGTGGATTCTCCGCCTATATCAATGATGTCAGCGCCATCGTCAGCCATCCTTAATGCATGGTCAACAGCCTTTGCTTTATCGAAATAAATGCTGCCGTCAGAAAAGGAATCCGGAGTGACATTAAGGATTCCCATTACGTAGGTTTTTCTGGAAAAATCAAGACAGAAACTATTCCAGGCAAGCCTCAAGATTCAGGCCTCAGGCCTCGACAGTATTTTTTGCTTCAAAATCGTTGATCAACTGTTCTATTTCCGCGCCATCGAGAGTTTCTTTCTCGAGAAGTATTTTGGCAAAGGCATCGAGAAGATCATGCCTGCTCTGCAGCAGATTCTTCGCAGATGTATAAGCATCGAATATAATATGTTTTACTTCCTCGTCTATATCAACAGCCGTTTTTTCGCTGTAGTCTTTGTGTTTCGATATATCTCTGCCGAGGAATATCTGTTCTTCTTTTTTGCCAAAGGTCAGGGGTCCGAGTTTTTCGCTCATGCCCCATTCAGTTACCATCTTTCTTGCAAGGTCTGTTGCGCGCTCAAGGTCATTGCCTGCACCGGTTGTCATGTGGTGAAGTGCTATCTCTTCAGCAGCCCTTCCTCCCATGAGAACCTGAAGGACCTTCATAAGAAAATCTTTTGAATGAGTATATCTGTCATCGATAGGAAGTTGCTGCGTTATGCCAAGTGCCCTGCCTCGTGGTATTATGCTGACCTTATGAATTGGGTCAGTTCCGGGCGTGAGCTTTGCCACAAGTGCGTGTCCTGCTTCGTGATATGCAGTGTTCTTTTTTTCCTCATCGTTTATGATCATGCTCTTTCTTTCAACACCCATCAGGACCTTGTCCTTGGCTGCTTCGAAGTCTGAATTTTCGACCTTGGTCTTTGATTTTCTTGCTGCAAGCAGCGCAGCTTCATTCACAAGATTAGCAAGGTCAGCGCCTGAAAATCCCGGTGTTCCTCTTGCAATATGTTCAAGATTTACATTCTCGTCAACAGGAATTTTTTTAGTATGCACGTTCAATATTTCATGTCTTCCTTTTACATCAGGCAAAGGCACAATTACCTGCCTGTCGAATCTTCCAGGTCTCAACAAAGCAGGGTCAAGGACGTCGGGTCTGTTTGTTGCTGCAATGATTATTACTCCTTCATTGCCTTCGAACCCGTCCATTTCAACAAGGAGCTGGTTGAGCGTTTGTTCGCGCTCATCATGGCCACCGCCAAGGCCTGCTCCCCTATGCCTTCCGACAGCGTCTATCTCATCTATAAAGATTATGCATGGCGCATTTTTCTTTGCCTGTTCAAAAAGGTCTCTTACCCTTGAGGCTCCGACACCTACGAACATTTCAACAAAGTCTGAACCGCTTATGCTGAAAAACGGGACTCCGGCTTCGCCTGCAATAGCCCTTGCAAGAAGGGTTTTCCCTGTGCCGGGCGAGCCGACTACCAACACGCCTTTCGGTATCTTACCGCCAAGTTTCTGGAACTTCTGAGGGTCTTTGAGAAAATCTATGATCTCCTGGACCTCTCCCTTTGCCTCATCTATTCCTGCAACATCAGCAAAGGTTATTTTTACCGATTTTTCAGAGATAAGTTTTGCTTTGGATTTTCCGAATGATAAAGCTTTATTGCCGCCACTCTGCATCTGGCGCATAAAAAATATCCATATAACAGCGATGAATATAATAGGCCCCCAGGTGAAGAAGAAGCTCATATACCAGGTATTTTGGTCCGGAGGGGTTACAGTTATCTTTACATTCTTCGAGCGCAAAATGTTAACGAGGTCAGGGTATTCCGGTGAAAAAGATTTGAATTTGGAACCGTCCTTGAAACGCCCGGAGATGTCGTTTTTCTCTTTAATAGTAACTTCATCAACTTCCCCTGCTTCGAGCTTGGTCATAAACTTAGAGAAGATTATCTCTTCCTCTGATTTCTTCGGCATATTCAACAAATTGATAAGCAGGATCACCATCAATCCTATAAGAAGCCATATAAAAAGATTTCTATATACGTTCAAAATCAACCTCCATAATTACTGACATGATTAGGGATTATTTTAACATATAAAAAGTGTTAAAAGGTCACACTGCTCAAAACTGTTGAAAAACACCACTAAAGTCATTGCGAGGAGCGTTTTTTGCGACGAAGCAATCTATATCTCGTTGATTATATATAAAGCGAGGTTGCTTCGCTTTGCTCGTAAAGACTACAAAAGGACTTTTTTAACTGCCTGTCTCAAAGCAACCTTTTAAAATTTATATATTTATCGAGCCTGGTAGTATCTGGACAAATTCCTTCTGCATACGGATTAAACTGTCAATTCCGGCCTTAGCAAGATCAAGCATAATGTTCAGATTTCCGGCAGAAAAAGGTTTGCTCTCGGCTGTGCCCTGTATTTCGACAAATTCGCCGCTGCCGGTCATTACTACATTCATATCCACCTCTGCAGTGGAATCTTCCTGATAACAGAGGTCCAATAATGGATTGCCTTTTACTATCCCTACGCTGACTGCAGCCAGATAGTCTCTGACAGGCATTTTTTCGATGAGGCCTTTTGTCATAGCATATTTTAAAGCGCCTGCAAGGCAGATAAAGGAACCGGTCAATGCGGCTGTTCTTGTGCCTCCGTCAGCCTGGATCACATCACAGTCGATCCAGAATGTCCTTGACCCTATAAGGCTGAGGTCAACAACAGACCGGAGAGATCTTCCTATTAGCCGTTGTATTTCATGTGTCCTGCCGCTGACCCTGCCGATGCTGGATTCCCTTGTGGTTCTGGACGAAGTTGCCCTCGGCAGCATTGAGTACTCTGCAGTTATCCAGCCCCTGTTCTGGTCTCTTAAAAATTGGGGCACTTTTTCCTCTATGGAGGCTGTGCAGATCACTCTTGTTTTGCCGAGTTCTATTAGGACAGATGCCTCGGCTGAGCTGATAAAGTCTCTGGTGACCTTGATCTCTCTTAATTCATTGTCTTTCCTGCCGTCAAGTCTCATTTATGCTGCCTCCGTTTCAAGTTCTATTTTCTTTATATAGTTTATTTTTTCGCCTAGAAAGTTCTCGCCAACTTCCTGAAATCTATCAGGGGAATCAGTTACATAAAATTTGCGAAATGAATCTATTGCACTGTCTTTCAGAAGAGATAATGCGCCGAGAATGCGTCTTATTTCATTTGCTGTTTCGATGGCCGAATCTATTAAATTGACTTTTTGTCCTATCGCCTCTGAAATAACTTTCTTAAGCAGGGGATAATGGGTACAGCCGAGAACAAGAGTATCTATGTCCTTGTCCTTTATGTTCTCGAGATATTTTTCTGCGATCATACTGACGATCCTGCCTTCTGTCCAGCCTTCCTCAACGAGAGGCACAAAAAGAGGACACGCCAGGCCGAAAACCTCTATCCCGGGATCAATGGCTTTTATGGCTCTTGAATATGAACCGCTTTTAATGGTTGCTGCAGTACCTATTACACCGA
>MHDW01000008.1:0-762 GCA_001803645.1 Nitrospirae bacterium GWC2_42_7
GGATCTCAACGCTATGCTTTTTCTTGTCACTGTTTCTTATACATATCTTTATATCAAAATTCATTACAAGACCTATTATTGCAATGCAAAGAGCTGCAGATAAGATCGCATTCGGAGATCTTACATATATAATTAATGTGCAAGGCAAGGATGAGGTGGGAGCTCTTGAGAATGCTATAAACAGAATGACTTTTAACCTCAAGGATATACTTTCCAAGGTCGGGAGCATAACAAGCAGTATCTCTACAGTCACATTGAATATTTCAGCTTCGTCACAGGAGATCATGTCAGTGACAGATATACAAAAAGAAGCAATTAAAGGCACTGTATTAGTCACAGAGAACATGAATGATTCGACATCAATGATAGCCACCAGCACAGAACAGCTTTCAACATCAGCGTCTGAAATATTCACTTCAATATTTGAGATGACCACAGCCATAGAAAAAATAGCCGAAAATGCAAATATTTTCAGCGATACAGCCCAGGAGACCGCTTCATCTATTGAAGAGATGGTGGCCACCATAAAGCAGATATCCAGCAGTATTGAAACATTATCGGGTTCATCTCAGGAAATATCCTCTGCAATAAACGAGGTGAATTCCACCACTATAGATATCGAAAACCGCGCAGAGCAGTCCGTAGTTCTTGCTGAAACAGTTATGAACAATGCATCAGAAAAAGGCATGAATGCTGCCGGTACTGCAATGGAAGGCATGAAAAATATCAAAAAGAGCGTTATGGACCTTTCCGATATTATCA
>MHDW01000008.1:856-1587 GCA_001803645.1 Nitrospirae bacterium GWC2_42_7
TATCCTGGCTTCAAAGGCAGGGGAGCATGGCAGGGGATTTTCTGTTGTTGCAGATGAAATAAAAAGTCTTGCTGAGCGCACTTCATTTTCGACAGGTGAGGTATCAGAACTTATTAAAACAGTTCAGGATTATATAAAATCAAGCATTAAAATGGCCTCCGGTGGCCTTAATACCGTTGAAAAGGGCCTTGTGAATGTGCAGGATCTAAGTGATGCCCTGAAAGAAATAGCTGAAAGCTCAAAGGCATCTACTGAAATGGCAAGAGCGATCAAGAGGGCGACATCAGAAGAATCAATTGTTATAAAACATATAACAGTCGGCATTGAAACCATGTCTGAACAGACAGAGAACATCTCACGGGCGATACAGGAACAGAACAAAGGCAGCAGGTTTATTATGGATGCAACCGAGAAGGTCAAAGACCTGTCACGTCAGGTGAAGATCGCAACAAACGAACAGAAAGACACCAGCAAGCAGATAGCCGAAGCAATAGAGAGCGTAAGCCGGCAGGCATCCCAGATAGCAGATGCTACCGGCAAACAGAAGGAGCACAGCGCAGAGATGGTAGACTCTGTCAAAAAATACAGTGCTACAACTGATCGGCTTATAAAGTCCTCAGATGATATGAACACTGTAATAAAAAATCTAAAAGAAGAGGCTCAAACCCTTCTTCAGGAGATCAAAAGATTCGAGGTTTAAAAAGTTTACTTCCCTTTTTTTAGCGCCCTTT
>MHDW01000008.1:1617-3399 GCA_001803645.1 Nitrospirae bacterium GWC2_42_7
GGCGGAATTTCAGCCCTCTATCCCCTGACCTTATCAGGATCAAGGCTCAATGCTATCTGGCCGTTCCAGTCAAGGGCCTTCCGGCATTTTGCCATTGCAATATCCTTGTCTATCGCTCCTTTTATGCCTTTTGCTATGTCAGCAGCATGCGCAGCAAGCTTTGAGACAATCACACCTTCTTTAACATCCTCTATGGAAGGAAGCCTTATATGCTCTGACGGGGTAACATAACAGAGGAAATCAGCGCCTGCTGCGCCTGCAACAGCACCGCCGATTGCTGCGGTTATGTGGTCATATCCCATTCCAATGTCTGTTACCAGAGGACCTAGAACATAGAATGGCGCTCCCTTGCATATCTCCTTTTCGAGCCTCACATTCAATTCAACCTGGTTCAATGGAACATGCCCCGGCCCTTCGATAATTATCTGAACATTTCTTTCAACAGCAAGATCTCTTAATTCTCCAAGAGTAAGAAGCTCTTCAATCTGGGTCCTGTCTGTAGCATCTGCCAGGCATCCAGGACGCATACCGTCGCCAAGGCTCAGGGTCATGTCATATTTGTAAGCAATTTCAAGAAGCCTGTCGAATTGTTCATAGAGAGGATTTTCTCTTTCATTGTATATCATCCATTCAAGCAAAAATGAGCCACCCCTGCTCACAATATCGAGTATCCTTCCTTCTTTTTTCAGCCTTTCAACAGCCCTCATTGTAAGTCCTGAGTGAACGGTTATGAAGTCAACGCCCTCTTCTGCCTGACCTTCTATCACCTTAAAAAGATCATCCGGGGTCATCTTTGAGATAGAGCCTCTCTGGCCTGCTGCCATTACAGCAGCCTCATAAATAGGAACTGTACCAACAGCTATAGGTGATCTTTTCAACATCATTTCCCTGAGCTCTTTAATAGGCCCGCCTGTGGAGAGGTCCATTACAGCATCAGCTCCGTATTTTACAAGAACTTCCAGCTTTTCCATTTCGCTGTCGACCGATATCTTGTCTTTGGAAGTTCCTATGTTGGCGTTTATTTTTGTCCTCATATTTCTTCCGACGCCAAGTGGAGTTATCTTATGGTTCACATTGATAGGAATAACACTCACGCCTGAGGCAATGTCCTCTGAAAGTTGTTCCGGCCTTAATCCCTCGTCTTTTGCAACGAGCTTCACTTCATCTGTAATAATCCCTTTTTTTGCCAATTCAATTCTTGTCATTTATATACCTCTCCTGTTTAATGCAAATGTGATTTATGAGGTGAGATTGTATTCTCGTCTCATAGCAGCCTTAGAAACTCCTTTGCTTTTTCTTTAATATTCTCGGCCCCCAAAATACCTGATATCAAAGCGATACCGTCAGCTCCGGCATTCATCACATCAGAAACTTTGTCTTCCTTTATACCTCCAATCGCGAAGATCGGAATAGAAACCTTTTCTTTTGCTTCTTTGAGAAGATCAACTCCAACCGGTTTTCCGTATTTTATTTTTGAGGGAGTTTCAAAAACAGGTCCAAGTGTTATAAAATCAGCGCCCTTTGTTTCTGCACTTATTGCCTCTTCAAGGCTATGCGTCGATACTCCGATAATAAGCTTACCCTGAGTGATCTTTCTCACTGCATCAGCAGGAATGCTCTGTTGTCCGAGATGAACACCGTCAGCATTAACAGCAAGCGCAATATCAACCCTGTCATTAATAAACAGTTTTGCATTATATTTTCTAGTCATTTCTCTAATCTCATATGCCATATCAAGCAAATCCCTTATCTCTAAATCCTTCTCTCTAAGCTGTACTGCCT
>MHDW01000008.1:3517-5080 GCA_001803645.1 Nitrospirae bacterium GWC2_42_7
AGTCATATTGCTATCAACTATCAACCATAAGCTATGAACTTTTAAAGCATTCCCTCTATGGTCGTGCTTGCTGTTGCATACAATCTCTTGGGCATCCTTCCGGCCAGATATGCAAGCCTTCCGGCAATAACACCGTGTTTCATCGCTGATGCCATTTTGATCGGATCTTTTGCTCCGGCTATCGCAGTATTCAACAGTACACCGTCACATCCAAGCTCCATTGCGATTGCAACATCAGAAGCAGTTCCAACGCCTGCATCAACAATGATCGGCACCTTTGCCTGTTCAAGTATTATTTTTATGTTATACGGATTTCTTATGCCGAGGCCTGAGCCAATTGGAGCAGCAAGAGGCATTACCGCAGCAGCGCCTGCATTCTCGAGCCGCTTTGCCATTACGGGATCATCGTTTGTATAAGCGAATACGATTGATCCTTCTTTTGCAAGAATCTCGGTTGCCTCTAAAAGCCCTATTGTATCAGGGAAAAGTGTTCTTTCATCTCCTATTACTTCAAGCTTGATAAGATCTGATATGCCTGACTCCCTTGCAAGCCTTGAATACCTTAGCGCATCCTCAACCGTATAGCATCCTGCTGTATTCGGGAGGATCTTGTATTTCTTCGGATCTATATAATCGAGAAGATTCTCTGTTTTCCTGTCTATAATATTCACCCTCCTTACTGCAACAGTCACAACATCAGCTCCTGATGCCTCAATGGCTTTCTTTGTTTCTTCAAAATCTTTATATTTGCCGGTGCCAACCCAAAGTCTTGAGTTGAATTCTATCCCTTTAATTATCAATTTATCTTCCATGATATCTCCTTGTAATCAGTAACGCGTAATGCGTAATGTGAAAAAGACTCAGTTTCCTGTCAAGTCTTCTCTTATCACTGATAACTCATCACGTTTTACGGTCTTTTTATCCTCCTCCAACAAAATTCACAATCTCTATCTTATCGCCTTCACCCAGCTTATAAGTCTCGTAATCCGCTTTTCTGACTATTTCAAGGTTCACCTCAACAGCAACGCGTCCGGGCATTATTTTGAGCTCGTCCAGAAGCTCACGGACTGTCCCTGGATTAGATGTCTCGAAATTATCTCCGTTAAGAATCAGCCTCATAAAAACAAAAAAACCGCATCCTTTTTGGGATACGGCCACCTTTAAACTTAATTCCCTGTTCCCTACGCCAGCATTGCCCGTATCAGGTTCAAGGGGCCTCTCCCGTATAACGAGAAACTCTCAGGCATTTCTGCCTCCCCCAAGGGTTGAGTTAAGTATAGTTAAGATCTCAAAATAATGTCAAACAAAGCTAGCCCCATGTTCGTTAAAATGGAATGGATTATTACACCGCTTGAGAGCAAAAAGAGACAAAATAAAATTATAGTACATGGAGTGTTTAAATTTTTAAGGCTATGTCACTCGGTATTCTTCAAGGCAAGCACAAAATTATCTATCAAAATAGGATTGAAATCTTTGCCCGATCTATCCTGCAGAAGCATTATTATATCTGATACTTCAAGAGACGACCTGTAAGACCTTTCTGTCCTCAGCGCATCAAAAAAA
>MHDW01000008.1:5092-10392 GCA_001803645.1 Nitrospirae bacterium GWC2_42_7
ATTATCTGGCTTATTATGTGCTGAGTCCTGTTCTTCTGCCTGCCCGGAGGATAACCTGAACCGTCAAACTTCATATGATGTTCATATGCAGCTATCATGGCGATCTTCGGAAGTTCCGGCAGTGATGCCAGATACATTGCACCATGTGCCGGATGTTTTTTTATCTCGGCCCACTCACTGTCATCAAGCTTTCCATGCTTCTCAAGAATTTCCTTTGATACAAACATCTTCCCGACATCATGAAGCAGTCCTGCAATTCCGATATCATGCAGTATCTCGCCCTTAAGCCCCATGAATTCTGCCTGAAATATTGATAGCACAGAGACGTTCGTAGTATGTGTATACGTGTATTCACTGTAAGATTTGACCGGGCTGATAAGACTCAGAATATTTGCTTCTTTTTTAAGGGTTGATATAAAACTTATTACAACATCTTCCAGACCCACCATATCAAGCCTTTTGAACCTTGATAACCCCTGGTATACTTCTTTTACCTTTAATTTATTCTCAGCCATTATTGCAGGAATACTATAGCCTTCTGTTTTGAGCTTCACCTCAATAACACCTGATGATATATGAGGATAATCTCCGGTAATTTTATCATAACAGGCCAACTCAGCAATAAAATTCTTAAGCTCTTCTGCAGTAATGCCTTTGGATACAATGATCCTTTCTATTCCTTTTCTTCGGAGTTTTTTAATGAAACCATTTACATGAAGGCTTTTTTCAGCAAGAGGGACCATATTAACAAGAAGGCTGTCTCCAAGCACCGTAAAACTTAGTGCGTCGTCCTGATAAAGCTCTTCGATGATGCCTACAGCCTTTTCAGAAAGATACAGTGAAGCAGGATGCTCTTTCGAATAAAGCAGACAGTTCGAAACAGCAGTCATTATATCTGAAATGATCTCAAGTATCTTTTCTGACACAGTTTAACCTTTCCTTCATGAGAGTTTATCTTCTGTATCTATGAGTTTTTTGCTGATCTCGCGTATTTTTTCATTTTTTGATGAAAGCCCAAGCTCAAGCAGTTTTTGCACTGAATCAGACGGATAGTTAGCCAGAGTTTTAAATATCTCAACCTTCAGGTCTTCGAGATTGCCTTTATATAAAAAAGCTTTTGTGTTGTATATCTTCAATAGAGGTTCAACTGCTGCCTTATCTCCTATCTCTCCGAGGGCTCTGACAACATCAATTTTGTAATAAGATTCTGAGCCATAAATATCTTTTTCCCCAAGAAGCCTTGCCAGATATGGAACAGCCTCTCTTATCTTGTGTATCCCTGCCAGTTTTACTGCGCCTTTCCTTAATTCTGTATTTTCACTCTGCAGATGGAGCTTCAGGAAGGATACAGAGTCAGGGGTTTTAAATTTCAGAAGGGTCTTTACAGCTTCCAAACATATATTTATATTGCTATGTCTTGCAAGTTTTCGTATGTCAGCAGCATATGTATATCCATTGCATTCCCTGACAAGATACAGCATATTCCTTACAACATACCATCTGCTGTCATTAAGTCTCTTTATCGCATAGTCGCAAACATTGTCTCCGGCAGCAGCCAGTATTGACAGCAGAAATTTTCTGGTTATTGCATCATTTTCCTCTGCAAGTGCATCAAGCATCGGATCAATAATATACGGGTTCAATGCCTTAGCCAAATTGATGGCTCCCTCCCTTTCCTTTCTCCCCCATATTCTGAAAGTACTTATCAGATTCAGCATAAAATCTTCGGAATGGAAATTTTCCCTGATCGAATTTACAGTATCAAAGTCGCATTTCTCATTCAGATCCGTAGAGCTTATTGCATTATAGATCCTGAACAGGCCGTTAAAACGGCCTGTTTCAAGAAGCAGACCTTTAAACTCAGAAATTCTTTCGAGCAGCTGTTGATAATCATCTTTGCTCAAAAAATCCGTATCCAGAAGCTCGAACATTATACTCAATACAGCATCGTCAACCGGCTCTTCTCTGCAATTTTTCAAAAGATCATCGATTTTTCTGCCGCTGCCTTTAACAGTATCGAACATTTTCTCGAGCTGTTTTTTATATTTATCACTCATAAATACATGAAGGTTCTTTTGTTCAAAGAGCTCCATTATATCTTCGTTGATCTCAATGTCATCCATAACAGCCGTATTACCAAAGGAAAAAATGCTTTCAATCCCGCTCTGTTTTTTAACAACAGTAAGTTTATCCATCAGCATCTTAAGAGTATCAGGTATCATAGTTGAATATTCTGTAAAGGATTCAACAATCCGTTGAAAACTCTCCGGAGTCATGCCGCCTATTACTCTTTCCACCTCGGTTATGTCCTCTGAAAAATGAGTAAACGACCTTGTCAAAAACTGGCGCTTCAAATCAGGGCTGAGCCTGTCAGTAAAAGAGAGGAATTTATTTAGTGCCTCGGTACTTAATTTAGCATCTCCCTTTTTCTTGAGATATGCTGTAATTACCCTGTCATAGGTTTCCTGGCCACTGTTCTCAGGCATTGAGCTATTTATATAGCCGGCAACGTCTTCAGGCGGGATGTTCAGTATCTCTCCACCTTCACCCGAAGAGAGTTTCCCCTCAAGAAGTCCGAAGATATAATCTTCCCATATACTAGCGCCTGTGTCTCCAACCTTCTGCCCTCCCTCAACAAAACTGAAGCTCGAGAAATCTATAGGGCTCAATGCAATATGTCTGAGGTCTTTGTTCTTTGCGTATTCAACGAGGTCTTTACCGGAAGGAGTTTCTTTTGCTGTCAGCCGTTCATGTAAACTGATAAGCTCTTCTTTTAACAGACCGGCAGAAAATGTAACAGCAGCAATTCCTTTTGCATGAAGGCTGTATGAGAATTCTTTGAAAACAGGGTTTTTCCTGTCGAGGGTGTATTCATCTACCACAAGAGTATCTCTGGCAATGCCGAGGGTGATATCGCTCCGGAGCTCAAAGAGTTTTTGGAGATAAGTAAATGCGTTTTTTATTGATTCTTTTACTATCGGATGATCAGGCGGATAAAGACCAACACTCCGTCGGGATATGTTGAGCTCTATTACAGCATCCGCGAGCAGTTTTGCATCAAGCGGAAGTTTCTCCTGTTTCTCCTCTGACATCTTTTTAATAATCAGCTGTTACAGCTGTTATGATAAAGTTTGTTATTTTTGGGATGCTTTTCCCTCAGCCGGTTTTGGAGCCATCTCTGCTTTTGGATATTTTTTAGGCACCCCAGTCGGCCCAATAGAATATGATGGATCAATAAGATACGCTTCTTTAAAATACTCATTTGATTCTTCGAAGTTCCTGAGCTTGTACAATCCATATCCTATACGGTAATAAGCTGCAGGGTCAGGATTCTTCTTCACATATTCTTTTAACAGTTTAACTGCTTCTGAATATTTCCCTGAATTGTAGGATTGAAGGGCCTTTTCATATTCTGAATTTGTTAATGCAAGAGCTGTTACCGCAAAACTCAGCAAAACCAAAGTTGTTAGAATGATCAAAACAGTCCTTTTCATAATTGCCTCCTGTTTAAGTGATTATATAAATTAAATGCATTGTTTCTTGAGTTCAATCAAGCAATTGCGCTCTGTACTGGTGTAAAACGCCTATTTTTCAGAATTATAGCAGATTTTAATCAGTTTTATTAAAAAAAGAAAAAAACGTCTTATCCTACTTAAGAAACAAAGCATATATTTGATCAGCTAAAACTCTAATGTTTAAAAAATTGTCTTATTAGGCTATATTATAATCCTGGTAAAAGTTCACCCTCTCCCTTGCCCTCCCCCCTCAAGGGGGAGGAATTAAAAAGTTTCCCCTCCCTTGAGGGGAGGGGATGAAGGGGAGGGTGCTGAACTATTACTAATCCTAAAAGGAGAATGATCCCATGCTTGATGCGAGATTTATAAAAGAGAACATTGATACTGTAAAAAATGCCCTTAAGAAAAGAGGATATGACTTTCCTTTGTCCGAATTCCTTGAGATAGATGAAAAGAGAATTACCCTGCTTAAAGAAGTAGAAGAGTTGAGAAACAGGCGAAACATAGTCACTGAAGAGATAGGTCGATTAAAAAAACAAAAGGTCGATGCCTCTGCTCAACTTGACGATATGAAGGTCGTATCTGACACGATAAAAGCACTCGACGAAAAACTCAAGGACCTTGAGGATGAAACAAAGGCATTTCTCCTGACAATACCGAATATACCGCATGAATCAGTTCCAACAGGGAAAGATGAAACAGAAAATGTCGAGATAAGAAAATGGGGCACTCCTGCAGTCTTTGATTTTGAACCTCTGAACCATTGGGACATTGCAGAGACGCTGGATATAATTGACTTTGACCGGGCGTCCAAGATAGCAGGCGCACGGTTTTCCCTGATGAAAGGCGCGGGCGCAAGACTCGAAAGGTCTCTGATGAATTTTATGCTCGATACCAATACAGCCAAAGGCTACACAGAGGTCTTCCCTCCTGTTCTGGTTAACAGGGAGAGCATGACAGCAACCGGCCAGCTCCCGAAATTCGAAGCAGACCTTTTTAAGATCTCAGACCCTGAGTTCTATCTTGTGCCAACAGCCGAAGTGCCTGTGACCAATATACACAGAGATGAGATCCTCAAAGAAGAGAACCTTCCGCTTTATTACACTGCCTACACCCCGTGTTTCAGGCGCGAGGCAGGGTCTTACGGCAAAGACACAAGGGGACTTATAAGACAGCATCAATTCAATAAGGTGGAACTTGTAAAATTTGTAAAACCCGAAGATTCATATAATGAACTCGAAAAACTGACTGCTGATGCAGAAGATATTCTTATGAGGCTTGGCCTTCCATACAGGGTAGTTTCTCTCTGCACCGGAGACATTGGGTTCTCATCTGCGAAAACATATGACCTTGAGGTCTGGCTTCCGGGACAGAATAAATACAGGGAGATATCGTCCTGTTCCAACTTCGGTGATTTTCAGGCAAGAAGAGCTAATATACGATTTAAACGCGAAGGGAAAAAGGGCACTGAGTTTGTGCATACGTTGAACGGCTCAAGCCTTGCCATCGGCAGGACAGTGGTCGCCATCCTCGAAAATTACCAGCAGAAGGACGGATCAGTATTGATCCCTGAAGTTCTCAGAACATATATGGGAACTGACAGGATCAAATAGTTAATAAGCAGAGGCTCTTACAAAAGTCCAAAAAAAACGAGATTGCCGCGCTACGCTCGCAATGACAAATGGCGTTTTTGATGTCATTGCGAGTATTTCAACCCCTGAAACGGAGGGGAATCTTTCTACAAGAAACTTGTCCTCTGAATGGGTGGGTGATATGCTAACCCAA
>MHDW01000009.1:0-966 GCA_001803645.1 Nitrospirae bacterium GWC2_42_7
CCACATCCTTTTTTACTTCACTCTCTACAGGCCGTTTAAAAACAATCGTATAAAAGCCGGTCTGCCTGATGTTAGGTGCTGCTAATCCTGCTACGGTCATTGCCTCTTTCATTCGTCTGATTCCGGTGCCTGCCCGTTCAACCTTGTCCATTCGGAAAAAGAGGTCTGCTATGTGCTCGTTTCTCCGAACAGATATTTTCCCGAACTCTTTTTTCCGGTGCTGCGGGAATACGCCGGGATTGACGATCTCAACCCGGTCATCATACACCTCAACCATAAGGCTTGTGCCGCGCACACTGTAGTCACGATGAATGATGGCGTTGGCAATTGCCTCCCGCAGCGCCTCAAAAGGCAGCTCATAGATGTCTTTGCGGTTCACGCCTATGATCTCACTGCGACGGTTCAAATGTTTCACTCGTAAATCCTTTTTTATTCTCACACAAAGCCACGAAGGCCACAAAGGAAAAATTTAATAAAATAGAAAGACTTTATAAAAATATTATAATTCTTTTTCTTCTTTGTGTGCTTCGTGTCTTTGTGTGAAATTTTCATTGTCCTTTGTGAGCCGAAGGCTCATGACGGTTCATAAGAAAATCTCCGTAGCTCACCCTCCCCCTAACCCCCTCCAGTCAAGGGAGGGGGGAAATTAAGTACCGCCTCTGGTATTGGAGAACGCAACAATGTCTTCATCAATCCGGGGCGTAAAGTGCTCTTTAAATTCAACAGTGAGCCCTTCGCCTTCCTTCACAAGGATATTTATCTTTTCAATATCTGTCATTGGGATAGTATGCTTTTAAACAACTTTCCATTTTACGAGAAACAACTTATTAGTTTCAATGTTTTGTTTTAACCTTGCCTCAATCTCGCTTATCAGGTTTTCTTTCTTGCTGTCTATCTCATCCTGAGCCTGATATAGATTCTGCCGCAGCGTATTTCTCTTCTTCTCTATTTCCTTGATTTCCCTCT
>MHDW01000009.1:990-1740 GCA_001803645.1 Nitrospirae bacterium GWC2_42_7
TTAGGATTTTCTTGGCCTCTGTCTTCCTGGCCTTTATGTCCCTGTCAAGCTCCTTCAATTCTAACTCAATGCTGCTTTTTACGTCATCTGCCCATTTATCGAGCTTGTCCATTTCAAAATCAAAAAAGCCCCCATTGCGTTCAGCGTTGCTTTGCAGAATTCCGGCTCGTTGTTTATGAGCAATCTCTGAGATTTGTCTTTTAACCACCCCTGACCCCTCCTTATCAAGGAGGGGAGCTACTACAGCGGATAAAGAAAAAAGCCTTTGACATTGTTGCATATCGAGTTCCGGGCCATCATCAGTTGTTCCACAAAACAGCATATGATCTTCTGATTCAAAGGAATTGATCGTCAGATTTAATACAGACAACCAGCCTGATTTGCCAATAAGCGGTTCAAGGACGCTGATCTTCTTCAGTGTATTTGAGTAATCAAAGACTACCTCATGGCTGTCCGTAGATAATGATTTGCACTTATTAATAATACGCTGGGCAAGGGGATGCCCAATTCTGTAAATGTTAGCGTCCTCAATATTCTTGCCCATCCTGTAAGGTCCCGGATGTATTGTTTCATTTCCAAAGGGGTTTTCTCGCAACTTGAAAGAATAACCTTCTTCAGCAAAATCGGCATATGGTTCAAGATAATATTTCGTAACCTGCCAGAGCCAGTTTTCATATTTTGTTAGATAATCCCTGCTTTCCTGTAAATTGATCCTGAGTTTTTCATGCACTTCTTCATCAAAGTTTTCAA
>MHDW01000009.1:1756-2279 GCA_001803645.1 Nitrospirae bacterium GWC2_42_7
CAGATTTATTGTCTCGTCAATCTGCGGCTCCATCTCTTTCTGCAGAAAATCAAATGCAGTCTGTATTTCTTCCTCTGTCCTGCATTGCTGATATATCTGGGCAATACGCTTCTCAAAATCCACGCCTGATTCAATACTTCCAAGCACTTCATCACTTGCTCCGAATACTCCTTCAAAAAGTTTAAATTTCTCTGAGAGCAATTGAAAAACTCTCAAATCAGCAGCATTCTTCTTATTCAGAAAATTAACCACGACAACATCATGCCGTTGCCCGTAACGATGGCATCTTCCGATCCTCTGTTCAATCCTCTGCGGATTCCACGGAAGGTCATAATTAACCACCAATGAGCAAAACTGCAAATTAATTCCTTCAGCTCCTGCCTCAGTTGCAATCATTATTATTGCTTCATCAGTGAAATACTCAACCAGTGCAGCACGCATGTCAGCAGTTTTTGAACCTGAAATCCTGTCAGTCCCCTGATGCTTCTCAATCCAATGCTTATAAATTTGTTGTGATTTAGGG
>MHDW01000009.1:2303-8763 GCA_001803645.1 Nitrospirae bacterium GWC2_42_7
ACTACCTTTCCACTGTATTCAGTATTCTCTAAAATGTTTTCGAGATATTTCTGCGTTCTTGTAGATTCAGTAAAGATAACTGCTTTTTTGACACCGCCTCGTTTTTCTGCCTCGGCAAACCCTGCTTTCAATGCTGTCAGTAAAACTTCACCTTTAGAGTTTTTCTTTATGGACTTTGCCAGTGTATGAAATTCCTTCAAAGACTTGCTTTCTTCCTTAATTGATTTTATCTCTTCAGGGGTGTAGGTCTTTGTTTCTTCAGTTTCCTCATCATCTTCTGTCCACTCGTCTT
Source organism: Nitrospirae bacterium GWC2_42_7 (assembly GCA_001803645.1). GTDB lineage: Bacteria > Nitrospirota > Thermodesulfovibrionia > Thermodesulfovibrionales > UBA6898 > GWC2-42-7. The sequence goes on from MHDW01000009.1 coordinate 2,596, forward strand.
TCATCTCATCAAATATTTCAAAATCCTCTGAAACGGTTTCTTCAATAACCGGCATTGTTTCCTGATTTATAACAACTGCATCCAATTTATTTGACAGGGCTTCTAATGTGCCTGAGATTGCATAAGTTGAAGAGGCAAGAAGTTTACGTAAGATCAATGTCATCAATTGTCTTTGGCTTGCAGGCAAGGCATAAAGGTTTTGTCGCTGTAAATAATCGGACACCAGATCATAAAGCTTTTGTTCATTCTCGGTAGGATAAAACTCCTGAGTGATAGGAATACGGTTTGTGTATTTGACATATTCAAGAACCTGCCGTCTTAGTGTTCTTTGACAAATGGGCTTTAGCCGCGCTTTTAAATCATCAAAATTATCATTGTTGGTTAAACGTGCAAATTGGTTTTTGAAGCTTGCTAAATCTCCGAATGTATAATCATCGATTATACTTACAAGTCCATATAACTCCATGAGAGTATTTTGAAGAGGTGTTGCTGTAAGCAGAAGCTTAGGCGCATGGGCTACCGCAGCTTTGATAGCATTGGCGATTTTGTTGCTGTTCTTATAAACATTCCGTAAATGATGCGCCTCGTCAATTACTATCAGGTCCCATTCAATCTGTTTGATATAGGTATCCTTTGTCCTTGCAAAATGATATGAACATATTGCAATGCTATTTTGTTTAAACGGATTCAGATTGCCGCCTTTGATTCCCTGATTGAAAGATTTTGTTTCAAGAATAATCGAGGGCAGAAAAAATTTATCTATCAGTTCCTGATTCCATTGTTTTCGGAGACTTGAAGGGACGATAATCAAAATCCTTCTCTTGCGTTCAGCCCATTTCTGAGAAATAACAATACCAGCCTCAATGGTTTTTCCTAATCCAACTTCATCTGCTAAAATAGCGCCCTTTGAAAGCGGCGAACGGAAGGCAAATAAAGCGGCTTCGACCTGATGGGGATTTAAATCGACCTGAGCATTGGATAGAGAAGCAGCAAGTTTTTGTAGGCTGTCAGATGAATATCTGCGTGTCAGTTCATGGGCAAAATATTTGGCGTGGTAATCAGTAATTGACATAAATTTTATTATGAAATGCTGCTATCCCCATATTATTAAAAATTTTCTAATGATAATATGTTATGCCTGCTAAAGACAAAGACTTTATGCAGTACAAAATGCACTGGATTCTCGTCTGCACGGGAATGACAAACAAAAAAAGCAGTGAGATTGTCATCCTCGGGCCTGCCGCTCCAGGTGAGCTTTGCGAAGCATGGAAAGATCACTCCATGACACACGACCAGCTAAAATAATCAGGGATCTGCCCTTATTAATTTTCAATTATTCTCTTTCTTCAATCCATTTCATTATGCTATATTCTCTCCATAATCCCGGAAGCAAAAAGTTCGCATATTAATTATTATAAGAATAAAAGAGCGTTGATGTACTTTTTCTTATGCCAGATATCTGACGTTGTCAAGCTCAACAGCCTGCTGTCTTATAACATTTATTTCAGCACCAGATCTATAATATCTTCGATCTTATCAGCAAACTTAATTGTCAGATCTTTATATATTTCATGCGGAATATCTTCCACATCAACTTTGTTTTTGGCAGGCAATATTATGGTCTTCAGTCCTGCTCTTCTTGCTGCCAGAACTTTTTCCCTGACACCGCCCACCGGAAGCATACGTCCGCTCAAGGTAAGCTCGCCGGATATCGCAACATCCCTTTTGGCAGGCCTGCCTGTAAGAAGGGAAATAAGCGCAAGCGCTATTGTTGTTCCTGCTGAAGGCCCGTCCTTTGGTATTGAGCCGGCAGGCACGTGAATATGTATATCATGGCCCTCGAAAAAATCGTCCGGGATGCCGAACTTTGAGGCATTGCTTCTTATATAACTTAGTGCAGCCTGGGCAGACTCACGCATCACGTCTCCTAACGAGCCGGTAAGAATAAGTTCCTGCTTGCCTTTCATCTTTACTGCTTCTGTGAAAATAATATCTCCTCCTGCATCTGTCCATACAAGACCGGTCGTGACCCCCACCCTGTCCTTTTCCTCAGCCACTTCAAAATAATATTTTCTCGGACCAATGAACTTTTCTATCATTGCAGGGGTTATTGTAACAGCCTCCATCTTCTCACTATGCTGTACAAAATCCATCGCGATCTTTCTGCATGCTGAGGCAATCTCCCTCTCAAGGTTCCTGATGCCGGCTTCGCGTGTATATTCCTGTATGATCTTGCAAACAGCCTCTGTTGTGAATTGCGGCGGATGCACTGAAAGTCCGTTCTCCTTTATCTGACGCCGGATCAAGAATTGAGATGCTATATTCACCTTTTCTTCCTGGGTATATCCGGTAAACCTTATCACTTCCATGCGGTCTCTGAGGGGGTCAATAATATTTTCAGCAATATTAGCGGTAATTATGAACATTACTTCAGAAAGATCAAACGGCAGGTCAAGATAATGGTCCGTAAAATGTGAATTTTGTTCAGGATCAAGCGCCTCAAGCAACGCAGAGGCAGGATCTCCTTTAACATCATATCCGATCTTGTCCATTTCATCGAGGATAATAACAGGGTTCATTGACCCTACCCTGCGGATCTCCTCAATTATCCTCCCGGGCATTGCTCCTGCATAGGTCTTTCTGTGTCCCCTTATCTCTGCCTCATCCTTTATACCGCCTAAAGATATCCTTGCAAATTTTCTTCCGAGCGCACGGGCAATAGATCTGCCCATTGAGGTTTTGCCTGTCCCGGGAGGGCCTGAAAAACAGAGCACAGGGCCTTTAGTTTCCTTTTGAGAATATATTTTTTTCAAAGCCTTTTTAACAGATGAAATAACATCTTCAGCCTCAAAAGGTTTAACAATATAGTGAAATGCACCTTTTTTCATGACCTCAACCGCGTTATCAATACTTGCATAGCCTGTAATCACAATAACTTCTGTGTTGGTAGCTTGGGATTTTGTTCTTTCGAGTATCTCAAGTCCGCCCATCCCCCCCATTCTCAGGTCTGTCAGAATAATATCAAAATCAGAGATCCCATATTTATCAATCGCTTCTGAACCGTTGGATGCTGTCTCAACCATGTAATTTTCTTTAGAAAGAATATACTTCAAATTCTTCCGCGCTATTTCTTCGTCATCAATTATCAGTATCCTGGGTTGTTTATTTAAATTCAGCTGTCTTACTGCAAGATGCTCCAGTATCCTGCCCTTGATAGCAGTCAGGCCGTAGTGGGCTTCATTGAGGATCTTCTCTGCCCTGTAAATATCCAGATCGTCTAATGTCCTGATGTTCCACGGCATAGAGGCGAGATATTCAAGATATGTCAGCCCTATGGTATATTCTGAAGTAGAAGGACCTATCCGTCGCAGCAGATCCAGTTCCTTGTTTGCTGTTTCAAAGACATGAGCAGGCAGCTGAATTTTAGAAAACTTATTTTTAACCTGCTCTAAAACCGGATCAGGTTGTTCTTCTTCTGATCTTCCGAATATTCTCATGATTCTTATTTTATAAGATTGCTATAACTTAATAAACAAAAATATACACATTCTGCTGCCAGAGGTGTTTTTGTTTTTTCTGCTTTGGTGATATTATAAGTAGGTATGTCCCTCAAGAAAAAGATAATAATAGGCTTTCTGGTAAGCTCTTCCCTTATTGCACTGCTCGCAGTTTTTTTACTGGTGAATTTTGTCGAAATAAAAAAAGAGACTACTTTCCTTGAGCTTACAGACACCATACGAAGCAAATCGCTCCAACTGAGAAGACATGAGAAAAACTATTTTCTTTATGCTCCTTCAAAAACCACTGATGAAACAAAGGCAATATATGGGTATCTTGATGAACTTGATAAAATAGCGGACAACATGGGGACAGACAGAGTACCCCAGTCAGCATCTTTGAAAAATCTTGTCAGGGAATATCATGAGCAGTTCAGCAAAATAGAGATGCTGGTCAATAATGTATCGGAAGAGTCCAACAGACTTGGAAAGTCGTTCACTTCCTATTCAAAGATCAGCCGTTTGATCGAATCCAATTTCCTGGACAGACCTCTTGAAGATGTTGAGTATCTGAAAAAAGAATTTTCATTCAGGTCTGACCATCAGCTTATTTCATGGCTGAAAGAACTGGATGTGGAAATAAACGCACTCAGAAAAACAGGAGAAAATCTTTTGACTTTCTCCAAGGAACTCGACAGGACCGCACGGAACAATGTAGACAATTTTATCAGTATGGCCCAGACTGCAATAATTTTGCTCCTTCCCCTCTTTTTTATTGTTGGGGCATACGCATTTTTGCTAATAATCGGAGGTGTTGTAAAACGCCTGCAACTACTGACAAATATAATTGAAAAAACAGGTGAAGGTAATTTCTCCCAGATACCTGTTTCTTCTGATAAATTTATCGGATACGATGAAGTGGGGACCCTCATACAGAAATTCAATACCATGGAAGAACAATTATCGCAAAGAGAAAAGGAACTGCTTCAGAGTAAAAAACTTGCCGCTATCGGCACGCTTGCCTCAGGAGTTGCACATGAACTCAACAATCCTCTTAACAACATCTACACGACTGCCCAGAGACTCACGAAGAAAACAGGCGACGACATCCCTCCCTTTGTCAAGAAAGGACTGGACGATATCTTTACGCAGGCCATAAGGGTCAAAGGCATTGTTGCTGATCTCCTTGAGTTCGCACGGGGAAGAGAGCCTCATTTTATACCGATAGAACTCAGAAACCACATATCAAATACATATAAGCATCTAAGCAATACAGTAGATACTCAAAAGGTAGACTTTCTTCTGGAAACTCATCCTAAAGAGATATTTGTACACGCAGATCCCGAACAACTCGAACAGGTTTTCATTAATCTCTTCACCAATGCTGTTGACGCCATGTCCGGCAAAGGTAAACTATCAGTAAAAGCAGAAGAAGGAGATAATTTTATCACGATAAAAGTCTCTGATTCCGGGAAGGGAATTTCACGCACAGCCCTCGATAAAATATTCGAACCGTTCTATACTACAAAAGACAAAGGCACCGGGTTAGGCCTTGCCATAGTATTTAATATAATCCTGAAACACGACGGCAAAATAACTGTTGAAAGCAAAGAAAACGAAGGAACTACTTTCACAATAACTCTACCTGGAGGTAAAAATTAACCATGGCATTTAATATCCTTATCGCTGAAGATGAAGAGATCACGCTGAATAATATCCTGGAGACCCTGCAGGATGAAGGGTACAGTGTCTCTGCGGTAAAGAACGGGTCAGAAGCCCTTGCAAAGCTCGAAAAAAATTACTTCGATCTGCTAATTACTGATATAAAAATGCCCGGCCTCAGCGGGATCGAACTTCTCGAAAAAGTTAAAGAAAAATATCCTGAAACAGAAATTATTATCATAACCGGATTTGGAAGTATTGGTTCAGCAGTGGACGCAATGAAAAAAGGTGCTTTGGACTACATTGCAAAACCGTTTGACCTTGATGAGCTGACCATGAAGGTCAAAAAAATCATGGACCAGCGTGTCCTTAAAAAAGAACACAGGGCATTAAAGACTTATTTCGGTATGGATAAAAAGCTGACTGTGATAGCAAAAAGCGAGGGCATGAAGAAGATCCTCAATACAATAGAGGGGACAAAAAAATCTGATTTCAACATACTCCTTACCGGAGAGACCGGCGTGGGGAAAAGCCTCGTTGCAAAGATCATACATTTCACCAGCAAAAGACAGGAAAAGCCATTTCTCACTATCAACTGTGCGACCCTGACTGAAGAGCTCCTTGCAAGCGAACTCTTCGGTCATGAAAAAGGGGCCTTTACCGGGGCTTTGACAGCTAAACAGGGTCTTGTTGAGATAGCAGATACAGGCACTCTTTTTCTTGATGAAATTGCCGAGTTATCGCCGGTCCTTCAGGCCAAGCTTCTGAAGGTTGTTGAAGAAGGCGAATTTTACCGTGTAGGCGGAACAAAACCTCTAAAGGTTGATGTGCGGTTTATTGCAGCAACAAACCAGAATGTTAAAAAATTGATCTCAAATGGAAAATTCAGGGAAGACCTTTACTACAGAATAAATATTCTTGAAATATTTATCCCTCCATTAAGGGAACGTCACGACGACATAAAACCCCTCAGCGCTTTTTTCCTTCAAAAACATCTGTCGAAAGCAGG
>MHDW01000010.1:0-979 GCA_001803645.1 Nitrospirae bacterium GWC2_42_7
CACACAAAGAATCTGTTATTGCTTTTCTCGATTCTATTGACGAAGAAGCCTCCTTCATCGGCGCAGTAAATACTATTGTGAATAACAGCAGCAAATTAAAAGGCTATAACACTGACGGCAGGGGATTCATGCGTTCTCTTGAAGAAAACAATGTCGCTTCTGAAAACAAAAAGATCCTTGTCGTAGGTGCTGGAGGGGCATCAAGGGCGATCAGCTATTACCTGAGCGAAAGAGCTGAAGCCTTTTACCTTTTTGATATTGACACAAAGAAAGCTGGAAAGCTTGTATCCGATCTTTCAAAAATACGGCCAAATGTACATCAGCTGTCAGTTCTGGAAAATCCTTATGATTTTGGTCTGATAATAAACGCTACTCCATTAGGCCTCAGAAAAGAAGACCCATTGCCTTTTGATGTTAATGATCTGACGTCTGATCATACAGTCTGTGACCTTATATACAAAAAAACTGCCCTGTTGGAACAAGCAGGCAAAAAGGGCTGCAGGACCATTGACGGATCCGGAATGCTGCTGTGGCAGGGGGGTCTCGCTTTCGAACTCTGGACTAATATCTTTCCGCCTGTTGACACTATGAAAAAAGCCCTTCTTGCCGGTGTAAAATAAAAAATGTTAAGCCTTATAACGATGTTTTTTGTTGGACTGGCACATTTTTTGCCTTTACTTAAAATCTGCTATATGATAAACTTTTTTTAGATGAAAAAATTCATGTTTGTTGTTCTGTCGGCATTGCTTTTCTCTATTTTCATCTTCATGGTCAAAAGTGAAAAAGAAAGCAGGACAAATATACAGCTCAAAGGCGATTCTTTTATTGAAGGGCTTAAAATAATTCATAAAAATCAAGGCAAGCCTGACTGGACACTAATTGCCAAAAAGGCTGATTTTCAGGAACACGAGAATCTGGCTTATCTTGATGATGTGCAGATCACATTGGAAGGTAAAAACATGACTATTAGTGCTGACAA
>MHDW01000010.1:1031-2468 GCA_001803645.1 Nitrospirae bacterium GWC2_42_7
GAACATGTTTCTCTGAACAGTGAGACAGGCACAATAAGCTCAGATGGTAACATCAGCCTGAAAGGCAAGAAACTTAATCTGCAGGGCAAAGGAATAAGCATAAACAATACAGAACAAAAAGTGAGGATACTCAAAGATGTTAAAGCGACTTTCAATAATTAGTTTTCTCTTTGCGATCTTGTTTGTATCGAACTCTTTTTCAGAAGAAGGAAAAGAAAAGGTTAAAGGGCCTATAGTGGTAACTTCTGAGACACTTCTGGCTGACAACAAGGCAAATACAGCCCTTTTTGAAAAAAATGTTATCGCAAGAACAACAGACATAACGCTCTATGCAAACAAGATGCTTGTCCATTACACAGAAGCCGGCGGTGAGATCACAACAATTGAAGCAACAGGGAACATCAAACTTCTTAAGAACTCCCGCGTAATCACTTCAAAGCAGGCCACATATTTTTCTAAAGAAGATAAAGTCGTTTTCACAGGTGAACCAAGGGCTGTAGACGGGGAAAATGTTATTACAGGCACAAAGATCACCTACTTTATTTCAAACGACCGTTCGTTCGTAGAAAACAGCAAAGTCTTTATTAATAACAAGAAAGGTCAGTAAATGGATATTCTCGAAGTCAGCGGCCTTCAAAAAACCTACGGGAAAAAAGTCGTCCTCCGTAATATTGATCTTCATGTTAAAACAGGTGAAATTGTCGGGTTACTCGGACCAAATGGAGCCGGCAAAACAACCACTTTTTATATAATTCTTGGTCTTATTTCCCCTGACAAAGGCGGTATTTACCTTAATAAGAACGATATCAGCCTTTTTCCAATGTATAAAAGAGCCATGATGGGAATAAGTTATCTTCCTCAGGAACCTTCTATCTTCAGAAAACTTTCGGTTGAAGACAACCTCAGGGCAGTGCTGGAGATCAAGGGCCTTCCGAAAAATGAAGTTGATGCAGAGGTAAAACACCTGCTTGCTGAATTTAATCTCGAAGAGTTCTCGCAAAGGAACGGCTACAGACTTTCAGGAGGCGAAAGAAGGAGGGCAGAGATAGCAAGAGCAATTGCAACAAAACCGACATTCATTTTGTTTGATGAGCCTTTTGCAGGAATAGACCCTCTCGCAATTATCGAACTGAAGAAAATGCTCAACTACCTGAAAGATAAAGGTCTAGGCATTGTTATCACAGATCACAATGTAAGGGATACGCTTTCAATAACTGACAGGGCATATATAATAAATAACGGTGAAATTCTCGACGAAGGAACACCAGAAAAACTTATCTCAGCCCCTAAAGTAAAAGAAGCATATCTCGGCGAAGAATTCAGGCTCTAAAATGGCCCTTGAAAACCGTCTTGAATTAAGACTTTCGCAGAAACTGGTGCTGACCCCTCAGCTCCAGATGGCGATAAAACTGCTTCAGATGCCGCAACTCGAACTAT
>MHDW01000010.1:2500-3107 GCA_001803645.1 Nitrospirae bacterium GWC2_42_7
CCCCTGCTTGAAGAATCACTGGATCTGCTTAATCCTGAAGAAATGTCTGATGAAGAAAAAGAAGCTATTGAACTTCCTGCTCAGGGAGACGACACTGAGATGCCGCTCGAAAAGATGATGAACTTCACCTCCGACAACTACTTTGAAGAAAGGGGGTCTGACGGAAGAGACCTCGGTTATTTTACAGAGGACAAAGATGAAACCCCTTCAGCAGAGCATTATCTCTCTAATTCTTTCGACCTTCAGGACCACCTTTTATGGCAGCTTCGCATGTCAAAGGAAGATGAAAAGATACGAAGCATAGGAGAATTGATCATAGGCAACATTGATGAGAACGGCTATCTCAGGATGACCAATGAAGAAATAAAAGATCTCGCACAGGCTGACACGGAGCTCGTAGAAAAAGCTGTCAGGTTTGTTCAGTCTTTCGACCCGCCCGGCATTGCTGCGAGAGATATAACCGAATGCCTCCTCCTGCAGCTCAAAACACTTAAACTCCAGGATACCCTTGTCGGAACAATTGTTCTAAACAGCCTTGATATGGTCGGGAAAAAGAAGTTTTTTCAACTCGCAAAGCAATACAATGTTCCGCTAGATGATATTATGG
>MHDW01000010.1:3131-9673 GCA_001803645.1 Nitrospirae bacterium GWC2_42_7
TAGACCCGAAGCCCGGCACAAATTTTTCATCTTCGACAACAAATTATGTTGTCCCTGATGTTTTTATCATCAGAGCTGACAATACATACCAGATAATCCTGAATGACGATGGTCTGCCGAGACTCAAAATAAGCAATTACTACCAAAAGCTCCTAAGGCAGAAGAACTCCATATCCAAAGAAGACCGCGATTTCTTAGAGGACAAGCTCCGCTCGGCTATCTGGCTGCTGAAAAGCCTTTCTCAAAGAAATAAGACAATCTACAGGGTGACCGAATGCATTCTCAAATTCCAGAAAGAATTTTTTGACAAAGATGTGAATTACCTTAAACCCCTGAATCTTAAAGATATCGCTACTGAACTGGACCTGCATGAAAGCACGATCAGCAGGGTAACTTCCAATAAATATCTATCCTGCCCTCATGGGATATTCAGCTTCAAATTTTTTTTCAGCAACGCAATATTCGGAGAATCAGGAGACATATCATCAACATCCATAAAGGAATTGCTCAAGAAGATCATCAGTGAAGAAGATCATCAGAAACCCCTGAGTGACATGCATATTGTCGGGATACTTAAACATAAAAGTTTTACTCTGGCGCGGAGAACAGTTGCAAAATACAGAGAGGAGATGAAGATACCTCCACATACTCGGAGAAAAAAAATACTGTCAGATATTACAAAAAATAAAATCTTAAAAGGAGAGAATGATGAACATAATCATTAATGGAAAGCACCTTGAAATCACACCGGCCTTAAGAAGTTATTCCGAGGAAAAGATAAAAAAGTTTGAACGCTATCTGTCCGATATATCAGAGGCGGTCATAACTCTCAGTGTCGAAAAATACAGGCATAAGGCTGAAGTCCTTCTCAGAGCAAACGGAGTGCTTATCCAGGCTGAAAGCGTAACCGGCGAGATCTACTCATCTATTGATGAGGTATACGAAAAACTCGAAAAACAGGTTAAAAAGTACAAAGAGAAGCTTGTTTCACACAGGAAAGGCGGAAGCAAAGCAGCAGCGCCGTTAGAAGAAATTAAAGAGCAGCAAGAAGGCGGCAAGATCATAAGGAACAAACGGTTTGAGCTTAAACCCATGAGCCCTGATGAAGCATCTATGCAGATGGAACTTCTCGACAAACCTTTTTTTGTCTTCATCAATGATATAAGCAACGACATTAATGTAATATACCGCAGGCAGGACAACAACTTCGGCCTTATTGAGCCTGTTAAATAATTCATCATTAAGACACCCTGCGGCCTCTGCTGCAGGGTGTTATTACATCCTGTGAAAAAAAATAAACTGACAAAACAACCAAAAACCCAGAGGGTCCTGATCATCACAGGCCTTTCCGGTTCAGGCAAGACAGTAGCTCTCAGGGCTGCTGAAGATTCGGATTTTTACTGCGTTGACAACCTCCCTGTCTCCCTCATCAGTTCTCTGATCAAAAAAGTCTCTGTTCAGGCAGGCATCAGAAATGTTGCCGTAGGCATTGATATCAGGGAAAAAGAATTTCTGTCAAATGCTGATAAACTTCTAGATCTCCTTCGATCGAAATACAAAGTCGAGATACTTTTTCTGGATGCAGATACGGATGTTCTTATCAGAAGGTTCAAAGAAACGAGGAGGCCCCATCCTCTGGGCGGAAACATAGAAGAATCCATAAAAAAAGAACAGCAGATACTCTCTGTGTTGAAGAATTCAGCCGACAGAATTATTGATACTACTTCATTCACCCCGCATCAGCTCAGAAAACTCATCACATCCATGTATCACACTCAAAATCGCAACAAAGACCTTACTGTCAGCCTGTTATCTTTTGGGTTCAAATATGGGGTGCCACAGAACATCGATCTTCTGTTCGATATAAGATTTCTGCCGAATCCACATTTTGTTCCGACGCTCAGGGATTTAAACGGCACGGACAAACGTGTGGCAGAATATGTCCTTAAACATCCTGTGTCAAAAAACTTCAGTAAAAAAATAAAAAGCCTTCTCGATTTTTTGATCCCGCTGTATATAAAAGAAGGAAGATCATATCTTACAATAGCAATAGGCTGTACCGGCGGAAATCACCGCTCTCCAACTGTTGTTGAAAAGATATCAGGAATGATCAGAAAAAATAAAATTGATCTAAATGTTATTCATCGCGATATGTCGTGATATAATATTTACAGATGATATACCTTGACAATAATGCTACCACGCCTATCGACCCTGAAGTTTCAGATGCTATGTTCTCCACTTGTAAAAGAGATTTTGGAAATCCGTCCAGCAGCCATTATTCAGGTAAAAAGGCAAGAGAGGTTGTCGAGAATTCACGTGAGACCATCGCAGACTTCCTTGGATGCAGACGGGAAGAGATATATTTTACATCAGGCGGAACTGAAGCCAACAATCTCGCTCTGATCGGAACGGCCCTATTTCATAAAAAAGGCCATATCATAACATCTGCTATTGAACATCCTTCTATCAAAAATACATGCAAACATCTCGAATCACTCGGATTTGAGGTCACCTATGCGCCGGTTGACAGCGTAGGCATGGTAAAGCTGAATGATATAAAAAACTCCATAAAGAAAAGCACAATATTAATAACGATAATGCATTCGAACAATGAAACAGGCGTTATCCAACCTATTAAAGAAATAGGAGCATTAGCAGAAGAGCGTGGGGTTACATTTCATGTGGATGCTGCACAGTCGATCGGCAAAGTGCTGTTTTCTCTAAGCAACTCTCCAATAGATATGCTGACAGTAGTCCCTCATAAATTTTACGGCCCAAAAGGAGTAGGAGCCCTGTATGTAAGGAATGGAATTAGGATCAGTCCGATCCTTTATGGCGCCGGACATGAAACGGGATTAAGGCCTGGCACAGAAAACGTTCCGGGTATTTCTGGTTTTTGTAAGACATGCCATATATCAAAGAGGGATATAGATCTGAGGGTCTCACATACAACTAATCTGAGAGATCTTCTTTTGAACAATCTTACTGCGGGTATCCCGGACCTGAAACTTAACGGCCACGCAACAGAAAGGCTTCCGAATACCCTGAATGTTTGTATTCCAGGAGTACTTTCTTTAGAACTTGTGGACAAGATCAGTGCTGAGATTGCAGCCTCAACCGGTTCTGCCTGCCACTCAGGCAGCCTGTCGCCTTCAACTGTTCTCAAAAATATGGGACTATCTGATGAAGAAGCCCTTTCTTCTGTCAGGCTCAGCGTTGGAAAAGACAATACCGAAGATGAGATAAACAGAGCAGCAGAGATAATTGTTCAGTCTGTAAATGATCTAAGAAAATTCAAACCCGTAAAACCTGCAAATTCAAAATAACAGAAGGCGTTTTAGTCCACTTACCACCCCTTAATCCTCTCCTTTGTTTCCGGCTTTCAGGAGCTAATGCTCACAATAGTCAACCCACCCCTTTCTCCCCTCCCAAGAGGGGACTTGTGAAACAATGACAAAAAATACTTTCAAGATTTATATATGAAGACAGAGTTCTCAGATGCGAATAAAATATTCTTGAATGTATGAGGACTAACATTTCAGACAAAGACACAATACTTGGAACCCTAATATTTTGAAATCTTCACAGACCATGGATTTCAAGAATTTTTGTTCGTATCTGGGAACTCACAAGCGAAAATACTATGTCCTGTCAGTACGTTAAAACAACCATGCAAATAGTAGATATGACTCAAATGTTTATACTCGCGGTGATCCTGTTCTCAATGATGCACTGGAGCATCTTAAGCTCATCCGCATCAAACCACGTGACCCCGCACTTTCCGCAGCGATCTATCTCTATCAGATATGCAAGACTGTAGAATGTCCTGAACATAGGGTGCTTGCACTTGGAACAGTAGTGCAAAGGTGCCGGTTCAACAGTTCTGCCCTTCAGCCTTTTTACCGTAAATTTTTTCTGGTTGTCACTTAAAACAGCCCTTGCGATAGACTCTATTCTCTCATTGCATTCTCCATCATTTCTTGCAATTATCCTTGGGATCTTACTGTTCTCTACAAGAGTACCTCCGCAATGGCTGCACTTCAGGATCTTGGTTCTTTCATATTCAGTTTCAACAAGAGGATGTCTGCATATAGGGCATGAAAACTCATTGCTTCTATTTTCATTTTTATCAGGAATAATAGAGAAGATACTGTTGATAGTCTCATTTTCAGAGACTCTCATCGGAGACTTATCTATGCCTGAGATGATCCATGTAACAGGCGAAAGCCACGGAAGAAAAGCAAGTTCTCCCATATTATAAGGCCCTTGCCACTGCTGGTTAGGGTCAAGTGCATAATAATGCTGTTCTGAACTTTTTGATCTTACTGCTTCGTTTATCTGTTCATCTTCAAAAGAAGATATGCTCTTATGGGCCATCCCTAATAATATCTTCATCCTCTTTCTGATCGGAGGATGAGTGGATGTCAGGTCTGCCCACCATCCTTCTGATTCATCCGAATGAGAAGCGTTGGGGTGTATTATGCATAACATCTCGATCCCGCTGCCTATCAGCCCTACTCCTGTCCAGTTCCTTGAAAGAAGGTGAAGCACCTCTGCCATAGCAAGCGGATTTCGCGTCATGCGTACTGATGCAGCATCTGCCCTGTATTCACGCTCCCTTGAAATAAACATGTTCAGCAAGTTGCTTAACCTTACAAGCAGCCAGAAGAGCAGAAATGCAGGATGAAAACCCGGCATATCGTCATCCCTGAAACTCTCAAGCTTTTCTATTGCAGATGCATACATGCCGAACATACTTGCGGCAACTGTTGTCTCGAGACAGTCTCCTGAGAGTATGTGATAGGCCTCATGAGCAACAACAGCCTCAAGCTGGGGTCTCGTGAGCCTCGAAAGCAGCCCCTCTGTTATGGCAATAACAGACTCGCCTTTCAAGTCCGCAACAGCAAGCGCATTCATGGACAGGCTCGGGATCACCATGCAGTTTATTTTCTTCTTGTTTCCTGTTACAACATGTATTTCTTCTATAACGTCCTTCAGTGTTCTGTGTACACCATCTTCTGGATCAGGAGGAGCAGCGCCGAGGTTCTGGACCACAAAGCTGATCATATTACTGGCAGAGAACCAGAAGTGTATTCCTGCAATCAACAAAGAGAAGGCAAATATGATCAGAATGTACACAGGATCAAAGACAAAAGAGACAAGTCCATCGTTTAAAAATGGAAAAAAGAATATCAGCCTGAAACCAATAACAAGGGAATATGTAACGCAAAAATACATGAACATCAGAAAGATAAAAAGAAGGCTTATACGCCAATTCTTCTGTCTTTCTATCTCAATAAATGTCAACGGCATAGTTTAGCCGAAGGGAGTGTCCTGTCCTCTTTTTCAGCCAAAAAAAATTCCGGGCTCTGGAATGAGAACATTGACGCTATAATATTATCCGGAAAGACCTCGATCCTGATCCTGAAGTTTGCGACAAGGTCGTTATAGAACTGCCGTGAAAATGCAATGCGGTTCTCTGTTGTTGTGAGTTCTTCCTGAAGCCTCATGGCATTCTCATTGCTTTTAAGCACAGGATAATTCTCGATCACAGCAAAGAGACTGCCGAGGGAGGTAGTCAACGCATTTTCAGCACTTGCCTTATCGCCAAGTTTTACGGCTGATAATGCCTGTGTTCTTGCGGTTATAACCCTTTCGAGTGTCTCCCTCTCGAAATCCATATATCCTTTGACTACAGAAACAAGGTTCGGAATAAGGTCATATCTTCTTTTGAGCTGGACATCGATCTGGCTCCATGCAGCAGCAACATCGTTCTTGAACGTGATAAGCCTGTTGTACATAAAAATGATCCAGACAATGAAAAGTATAATTACAGAAAGCAATATCCAGCCTGTCATTGCACCGCCTTATAAATAATAGATATCGTGATTATTATATCTTAAAACCAGAAAAATTAATCTCTTCAATATTTATTCTAAGAATAGACATGAAATTGTCATTGCGAGTGAAACGAAGCAATCTCAACCTGTTGCATAGAGATTGCCACGAACCCTTCGGGTTCTCGCAATGACAGGTAATTCAAGGCTTTTATTGTTGTATTTATATTTTTCAGACTTCCCATGTGCTAAAATTCCTTATGAACTTTGTAGATGTATTATTTCCGATAAATCTCGGCCCTCTCACTTATAAATGCCCGGATGAACTTGCCGTAAAAGCAGAGCCCGGCATGATAGTCTCCGCCCCTCTTAAGAACAAATTAACAGCAGGGATCATTCTCAGAAAGAACACATCTCCGCCTGCAGGCAGGCTGAAAGATATATCAGAGTTCAAAGGAGATACTCCTGTGCTGAGCAAAGGCCTGCTGAAGCTTCTGCTATGGATGGCTGATTATTACATTTCAAATGAAGGACTTATTTTAAAACAGACAATGCCTAAGGAGCTCTTCTCAGAAACAAAGGCCAGAAGATCAAAAAAGGAAATACATCATGACAAGACAGATATTATCGACATAAAAGAGCAGGACATCTCCCCAGTGGCTGAATCTGTCAGAGAAAGCAAATACAAGGCATTCCTTCTGC
>MHDW01000010.1:9844-10569 GCA_001803645.1 Nitrospirae bacterium GWC2_42_7
GCAAACACGACATAGTTATAGGAACGAGACATGCACTTTTTGCACCCCTAAAAAAAGTCAGTTTAATTATTGTCCTTAATGAGCACAGCAGTTCATACAAGCTCGAAGAAGGCATCAGATACAACATAAGGGACACAGCAGTCATGAGGGGTTTTATAGAAAAAGCGCCGGTAGTGCTCTCCTCTATCACACCCTCTTCAGATTCTTATTACAACTCTCTCACAAACAAATATCATCTGCTTAGGCCGGAGTCCCAAATAAAACAGCCCTTCATAAAAATAGTCAACATGTCATTCGAAAAGAAAATAAAGCCATACATTTCAAAGACCGTTTATGAAGCCTCAAAGAAATTTATTAAACAGGACAAGAAAGTGGTTTTTGTTGTTAACAGAAGAGGCCACTCCTCGATGCTTCTTTGCCGAGCCTGCGAACATATAGAAAAATGTAAGACATGCAACATTCCCCTTGTTCATCATAAGAACAGCAATGATCTAATATGCCATTACTGCGGTAAGCAAACTAAGATCCCCGATAAATGTCCCAGATGCGGAGGGTTTGAACTTGAAATGCTGGGAGCCGGAACAGAAAAAATACAGGAAGAGATCGAGGAGCTCTTCAGCATTAAAACGCTGAGACTCGACAGCGACACAGCAAAAAAAGGATCTGCCTCGGACAAGCTTCTGCATGAGATATCCAGCGGTTCTGCTAAAGTGATAATCGGGACA
>MHDW01000011.1:0-1928 GCA_001803645.1 Nitrospirae bacterium GWC2_42_7
AACCTCCCTCGGAAGGGAACAAACTCCTTAAAAACCTCTTATATTCATGGCTATAAAGGTATTTGTCCAGGGCCTCCTTGATCTCTTCCGCAGCCTTCCCGTATCCGCGAGCTCTTTCAGTATCACCGAAGAAGGTGGAGAAATTTTCGGCTGCCTTCAGCCCGGCATATACCGCGGATACTGTAAAAGTGTGGATACCCCTGTTTTCCTCCCACAGGTCGTAAGAAGGAAGGGGAAGCCCTGTCTCAGTGTCCCTGTATGATGCAAGAAAGTCCGCGCACCTGACTACCATCTTCTCGTACTGACTTATGCAGAACTCTATGTCCTTGAACTTCTGGAAATGAAACCACAAAGCCCACAACACAAGCCCCGTCCCATCTTCCTGGATCGGGAGATGCTTCTGGTCGCTTACCCAGCGATAACTGCTAATCCCAAACAGTATCTGTTTTGTCTGCAAGTAAGGCTGTTTCTCGGCGTAGCTTATCCACGGATGCCACGAACTCCCCAGGGAGCCGTCCGGGTTGTATTTGTGAAGGAAATACCCGCTGGACTCCTTTCCCTTGCTCACTATGTCGAGGCAGAAGTCAAAGAACCTCCTGGTTATACCGAGATAACCTGCCATGTCCAGGGCATAGGATGTAAGGGCTCCGTCCCTCGGCCACATGTAACTGTAGGTGTCCCTGGCATAATGCTGGATGTCCGAATCCGTTGCCGCTATAATCGACCCGTCTGCGTCCACGTTTGTCCTTAAGATAAGAAGGCTTTTTTTGTAAAGGTTCCTGATGTGCTCAGGAAGGACATCCAGATTAAACCCTTCCTTGTTCACCCAGGCCTTCCAGTAATTTTCAGTACGGCGCATGAAGAAATCAGGGCCGTTTTTCACGACCATCCTGTTCAGGCCGCTTACCCCAGCGTAGTTTTCTCCAACACATATCCAGTAATACACGGTCTGTTCCTCGTTTGGGGGAACCTTAACTGAAAAGGAAAGGACAGAGTCTACTGACCCTTGAGATATGGGGTTTCCGTCGAGGATACCGTCCTCAGCATCCCGCCATGTCCCTTCAAGACCCTGGAACTCCTTCCGGCCTGTTGCGTACTGGTCTATCCCCTGGTTCTTGTACCTCAGGCCGCTCATGAGGAAGTATCTGTTTCCCTTGTAATGGATTATCGCCTTCTCATCCGGGTCATAATAGGCTGTATCTCCTACCGGGGATTCCAGTATATGATAGTCATGGTGAAAGAACAGCCTGAATTGTCTTTCTTTTTCGGAAAGATTTCTTAAGAGAATTGTCTTTATGTAAATATTTTCCTTATAATCGACACAGTCATTACAGTGCAGATGAACACCGAGTGATTCATTGATCGCAGTGACATGCGTTAAAAGGCTCTCTTCCGCATACTCAAGATTGATAATCCAGTCTTTGCTGTCCACCCAGCTGAACCTGTTGTCAACCCAGACACCGAACCTGAACCTGTGACCATCAGTATGGTTTTCTTTGCCTATAAATGGATAGTAGATGTCCCTCAGGCAATAATCCTGATCAAAGGTGATAAGCAGGTGGTCATTCCCTACAGGTATATCACGGGGCATATTTTTTCAACCTCTTTATAAAGTATATAAAAAAGCGATGATATTGTTTATTTGATCATCAGACAGATATGTGAAGGCCGGCATATCCCTGAAAGGCCTGCGTATCTGGATTGCCGCATTTTCAGGCGTTGCAGGTTTCTTGCTCACAGGGAACAAAGGGTTTTTCAGTATACCCTTATGCCCCGGTCCGACACCCGGTTTGTTGCTGTAAGCCTCGTGACAGAAATAACATTTTGACTCATAAAGCTCCCTGCCTTTTGCGATGCTTTCAGGGTCTGTTCTGGTCACGACTATGGGATGCTCCTGAGACGTTTCTTTTTTCTGCCCAGAGATTCTC
>MHDW01000011.1:1964-10702 GCA_001803645.1 Nitrospirae bacterium GWC2_42_7
AGTCCCTATCATCAGAAAACTCGTAAAAGCAACTAAAAGCCCAATAGTCTGTACCTTGCCATAAAACTGTTTGTAAAATCTTACAAATGAGATCTTAAAAAATAGAAGTATTATCACTGTAAGGGCAAACACCCCATGAAACGTTGCTCGTGAGGAAGGCTCGGCCTTTGTCTTCAGCAGAAACTCAAGACAGAAATATGTTATAACAAAAAACAAAAGAATAAAAACAATTCCATTTGCCCTGTGTATTTTTTTCAGTTTTTCTATATTGTATCTTTTATCAGCCCTCCCGAATATCTCGAACATGGTGAACATGGCTATAAAGATCAGAAGCAGCATTAATAAAGACAAGACAGATTTAAAATAAAATTCGGTCATCCACTCCTCCCTAAAAAAATGGAGAGGCAAAGGCCTCTCCATTTTTGAATACTAATATCCAGGCGATTTTTTCGGCATTTCCTTTCCTGCCTTTTTGCCCAAAGACTTAATATAAGCAACAATATCCTTCATCTGTTCTGATTTTGCGTCTAATGCTTTACCCTTGTTTGCATTTTCAATACAAAAATTTACAGCCTCTTCAAGGCTCTTCTGGGTCTTGCCCATAATCATAAACTCTTTCTTGTCACCAGCTTTTTCCAAACCCTTGCCGTCAGGGTGGCAGGAATTACATGCTTTTATCCCTCCGGCAAATTTAGCGTCATTGAAAAGCATCTTCCCGCGTTCTTCAGGCATATGCTTCATGGCAAACGCAGCGGAAAAAACCAGGCCAAGCGCTATTAGAGACAAGATCATAATTTTCAAAACTTTCATCTATGTATCACCTCCTTTACATCGCTTTTTTCAAAGTCTACTACAAAATAAATCTGCCCGCAATATATTCTGAAACAAATACATTTACAGGCAGAAACAGGATTTTATTGATCAGCCTTCCATATTTCAATTTCAGCATTAAACGGTTTATATTTTGTCCTTGGCATTCTTGGCAAACAAACTCTTAAGTCACAAAAACTGTTGCTTTCTTTAGTTCACTGAGCTGCCCGAGCACGCCATGATGCTTCTTTTCATCAGAAATAAGCATTGAAAGTATATATTTTGTTGAAAACATCTCACTGTTATCGAGAGCTTTTTCCGCAAGCTCTATGGACTTGGCCTCTGCATCAATATGCTTTTCGAGTACAGATGAAAGAACAGCCAGTTCTTCAGGCATAAGATGGAGCGATTCTTTTGAGAGACTGTCAAGTATCATCTGCTGCATGACCTTATGTTTTTCTGAATCATGCCTGATGATATCCATGGTCATGCGGATGAGAGGATTGTTTGTTTTCCGGTTCATATCCTCGGAGTATCTTATTGTCTCATCTTCAAGACCCTGCATTTCTTTGATCATATCCGCAAACTCCTTCGAAAATTCTGTTACTTTTACTTCTTTCATTTTAAGCCTCCTCTTGCAAACCGGTTTTTATCCGCATATCCTTGCGCTGTATATTTTTGACTGCATCGGTATTTAATCTTATGCAGTAAAGTCAGGAAAATTATCTCTTCTGACCTTAGCCTCCTTAAAACCAGTTTATCTGAGTTGGATCAATATTTGTGTCAGCATAAGACTTAAATTAATGTAAGATGATTCTGATTGTTTTGTAGGACATTTACTTACAGGATGTGGTGTTTTCAGAAGTCTTTTGAAAAGCTGGATTTGGGAAACTGACACCCCCTTCAGAATATCCGGGAGATCAGGGAAGGCACAACTGTTTCGATGTTCAGGATACGGTCTCCAAGATGTATTGCATTAAAACCCAATGATATCAGCTTGTCGATCTCATACTGAATAAATCCTCCTTCAGGTCCAATGGCAAGAGTGACAGGCTGCCTGACATCGCGTGGACATGGTTCATTAGCACCGGGATCTGCAATAAGAGGCAGTGTATCTTTTATAAGGGAAGGTATTTCATCTTCTGCAAAAGGTTTGAAAAAGGGCTTCAGAAGAACTTCCGGCAAAATAGTGTCTCTGGCCTGTTCAAGCCCCAGGATGAGTTGTTTCTGAATATTTTCTGGCTGCAGGACAGGGCTTTGCCAGAAACTCTTCTCAACGCGAAAGGAGTTGATCAGGATAATATGTTTCACACCCATTGCAGTCACGGAAAGAAGGATTCTCCGCAAAACCTTTGGCCTCGGCAAGGCAAGTATCAGCGTAAGGGGTAGTGCAGCAGGTGGGGCATTCAACAGGTTGACGTCCATTTCCAGTGAAGTTTCCTTTATTGAGGTTATTCGTCCGGTGCCGACCAGTCCACCTGCAAGTCCAACACGAAGTTCGTCTCCTGCTGAAGGACGGTGAACATCGAGGACATGCCTGAAACGCCGGCCTTCCAGCCTTACGCGGCCCGCATCGTTAATAAAGTCGTCTTTAAAGAGAAGCAGGAGGTTCATGTCTTATTGTATAGAATAAGATGCCTAAAAACAATTAGAGTTAAACATTGCCGTGCATAATAAGTGTTGTCTTAAACTTACCTGATACAGCATCGAAAAAGTTGTCTCATCCTGATGTTTATTGTATCTTATCAACTATGACTGACTGGAAGGAGAACATATATTTTATTCTTATAGAACCTCAAGAGCCAGGTAATATCGGCGCCTCTGCAAGGGCAATAAAAAATATGGGTTTTAAGAACCTCTGTCTTGTAAAACCGCCTGCTGTTATTACTGACGAGGCAAGATGGCTGGCACGCAATGCCCTTGATGTGCTCGGATCAGCAGAGACCTTTGACACATTAAGTGATGCAGTAAAAGACAAGTCTATTGTCATAGGCACAACACGCAGAAAAGGCAAAAGACGGGGAGTGATCATGCCTGTTGACCATGGGGTCAAGAACATATATGAAATAGCTGCCAAAAATAAAGTGGCCATATTATTCGGACGTGAGTCAAGGGGACTTTTCAATGAAGAGGTTGATGAATGCGGGTTTCTTCTTTCGATCCCAAGCAGTAAAGACCAGCCTTCCCTGAATCTTGCACAGGCTGTACTGATAGTTTCCTATGAGCTGTCGAAAGCAGAGTATAATGAAAAGAAAACAGAAAGAAAAAGTGCAGAACTGGTCAGGCATGAGGACATTGTTGCTCTGTACTCAAGGATGGCAGAGACATTAAAAAAACTCGAGTATATTCCGAGAGGTGACAGGGATCTTGAGAAAAAGATCATGCATAACCTGAAGCATTTTATCGGCAGAGCAGGGCTGACAGATTGGGAATTAAATATGCTGCACGGCATCTGCTCACAGATTGATAAGAAGATAACCGGCAAGAAAATTTAACCATCGATATAGTCATTCCCGCTTGCCGGGAATCCTTCAGAAAGATTCTGGACAAGCCAGAATGACAAAAAATAGGAAACCCCTCAGCAGAAACTGTGAGGTATTGAAAATCAATCAATTACATTTCTTGGCGAAACATTTTGCCAAGTAATTTGTTGCTTTCTTTAGCCTTTCAGCAGTTTCTTTGCACGGCTGACAATGTTCTCTGCTGTAAACCCGAACTTCTCGAAAAGGACTTTAGCCGGTGCAGAGGCTCCAAAACGGTCCATACCTATAACATCGCCTTTTAGTCCAACATATTTATACCATGTTGATGAGGCCCCTGCCTCAACAGCGACCCTCTTCTCAACATTGGGAGGAAGCACTCTGTTCTTATAAGCAGTTGTCTGGCGTTCAAACAGTTCAAAACAACCCATATTAACAACCCTTGTCTTTATCCCGTTCTCATTCAATACCACGGCTGCTCCAAGCGTCTGGTGTATCTCGGCTCCTGATGACATAAGTATGATATCAGGAGACCCCTTGGAGTCCATAAGTATATATCCGCCTTTTTCAAGTCCTTCTGCCGAGGGATATTTCTTCCTGTCGAGCACAGGAAGATTCTGTCTTGAGAGAATGATCGCATGAGGCCTGCTGTTGTCACTCAATGCTATCTTCCATGCAACAGATGTTTCATTAGCATCCGAAGGCCTGATAACATTGATATGGGGCATGGCCCTGAGGCTTGATATCTGTTCTATAGGCTGATGTGTAGGTCCATCTTCTCCAAGACCGATGGAATCATGCGTAAACACATATATCGCATGCACTTCCATTAAAGAGGCGAGCCTTATCGAAGGCTTCATATAGTCTGAAAAAACAAGGAACGTGCCGCCGTAAGGTATTAGCATCCTGCTTAAGGCCATGCCGTTTAAAGCTGCTGCCATCGCATGCTCCCTTACTCCGAAATGTATATTTCTTCCACCCTTAACAACACCGTATTCAGTATATTTCTTCAGCATCGTATTATTTGAAGGGGCAAGGTCTGCAGAACCTCCGATAAGATTAGGCAGTATATCTGCAACAGCATTCAGGGCCTTGCCTGAGGCGCTTCTTGTTGCCACAGAACCGTCAGCAGGATTAAAAACAGGGAGCTTGCTTTCCCATGCATCCGGCAGAGTTCTGTCTGACATGATCTTCCATCTCTTGGAGAGCTCCGGATATTTTTTGCTATAGCTGGTTAAGAGCGCTTTCCACTTATTTTCTTCATCCCTGCCCTTTTGTACGGCCTTTCTCATATGGCCCAATACTTCCCTGGGTATACAGAATTTTTTTAAAGAGCAGCAGAGTGTCTCTTTGGTCAGCTTAAGTTCATCCTCACCAAGCGGTGAGCCATGTGCATCTGCAGTATCCTGTTTATTAGGACTGCCAAAGCCGATATGGGTCCTGACCATTATAAGGGAGGGTTTGCTCTTTTCTGCCTTCGCATCTTTCAATGCCTTTTCGATCCCTTTAAGGTCGTCTCCGGCAACATTCTGCACATGCCATTCGTATGCTTTAAACCGCTTTCCGACATCTTCAGTAAATGAGAGATCTGTCGAGCCTTCAATTGTTATTTTATTGTCAGAGTAAAGGTAAACGATCTTTCCCAGTTTCAAATGGCCTGCAAGCGATGCAGCCTCTGACGAAACGCCCTCCATAAGGTCGCCGTCGCTGACAATGCCATATATATTGTAATCAACAACAGGGAGTCCGGATTTATTGAACATCTCCGAGAGATATTTTTCGGCCATAGCCATGCCGACACCTGTTGCAAAGCCCTGACCGAGAGGGCCTGTTGTTGTTTCTATTCCGCAAGCAAGGCAGTACTCAGGATGTCCCGGAGTCTTGCTCTCCCACTGTCTGAAATTCTTTATGTCATCGAGTGATATATTATGGCCTGTGAGGTGAAGTAGGCTGTAAAGCAGCATTGAGCCATGGCCTGCTGAAAGAACAAACCTGTCGCGGTTATGCCAATAAGGATTCTTCGGATTATGCTTCAGAAATTTTGACCATAACACATAGGCCATTGCAGCATCTCCCATAGGCATTCCCGGATGCCCTGAATTTGCGGCCTGCACTGCATCAGCAGACAGCATCCTTGTTGTGTTGATGCTGAGTTCGTCAATATTCATCTTCATCACCTGAGCGCCTCCGTTATTAAAGCAATTTTTTACTGCAAAAAACATATTGATGGTACAAAAAATCACTGTATCAGGTCAAATCAGACTATTACTAATGAGATCAATAATAAAGCCACATACATCACCCTCCCCTTCATCCCCTCCCCTCAAGGGAGGGGAAGTATTACAACCCTCTCCCCTGGAGGGAGAGGGCGAGCCTGCCTGTCCGGTAGGCAGGGGTGAGGGGGCCTTACTTATGAACTCCTTATCAACCACACAAAATATTTTTGACAGGCGGCTTTTTTGATGTAATATAAAGAAAGAATTCCAAGAACAATAACTATCAGAGGAGTAATAAGATGAAAAAAATTAGCTGGAAAATCTGGGTGGGTCTTTTATTAATATCTCTTACTATTGTTCTTCATTTCGTCCACTATCTGATTTTCAGGGACGCGCATCATGTTTTTATTTACATGTTCGGAGATATTGCTTTTCTTCCTCTTGAGGTGCTGCTCGTAACTTTTGTTATTGAACGCCTTCTTCATGAAAGGGAAAAAAAATCGCTGCTGAACAAAATGAACATGCTGATAGGCTCTTTTTACAGCGAGGTCGGCTCTCGTTTGATAAAAAATTGTTCAGGTTTTGCCTCAGATCTTTCTGAAATCAGCAGTCATATGCTTGTTTCGAACAAATGGTCTGATAAAGACTTTCAGAACGCAAAGATCTTTGTGCTCAATTCTGCCCCTGATATAGACAGCAGAAAAGGCGATCTCGAATCTCTGAGAGCTTTTCTCGAAAACAAGAGGCCGTTTCTTTTGAGCCTTCTTGCAAACCCCAACATGCTTGAGCACGACGCCTTCACAGACCTGCTCTGGGCAGTTTTTCATCTGGATGAAGAATTTTCTTTCAGGGACAACCTGAAAAATCTGCCTCCAACAGACTATCAGCACCTCTCAGGTGATATGAAGCGCGCATACACGCAGCTCCTTGCAGAATGGCTGGCATACATGAAACATCTTAAGAGCGATTATCCTTATCTTTTCTCTCTTGCAGCACGCACAAATCCGCTTGATGCCAATGCAGATCCGGTGGTGAAAGAGTAATGATTTTTCAACTTACCACCATTTCATCCCCTCCTAAAATAGCCAGAAGTAGGTGCCTTAGGCAGCGGGGAGCTAAAAGTCACAGACATCACCCTCCCCTTCATCCCCTCCCCTCAAGGGAGGGGAAATAATTAAACCCTCTCCACTGAAGGTCAAAGACTTATAGATGAAAGAGCGGGGCTGCCTACAGAGTGTCTTAACTTATGCACTCCTTAACCCGCTTAATTCATGAATTTCTCAGATGCGGGGAAAAAATTACTTGAATGTATAAGGTCTAAAATTGCAGGCAATGACATAGTGTCATAAAAACGAAGATTTTAAATCTCTCAAAACTTGAGGATTTCAAGAAATTTTTTGGCCGTTCCTGAGAAGTTTATATATTATACTTTCTCACATCCCAAGCGCTTCTTTTGTCATCCTCTCGGCTGTTTCGAACACAGCCTTCTTGCCCTCTTCTGTCCTTGCCTCTATATAAAATCTCACCTTCGGTTCTGTGCCTGACGGCCTTATCATCAGCCATGAGCCGTCGTCAAACACAAGCTTTGTGCCGTCAACTGTTATTAATTTTTTGACGGTCCTTCTGCTTCCGCCGATCTCAAGCGAACTGCCTTCAGTATAGCGGTCCCTGATAACCGAGAGTTTTTTCAAAAGAGGTCCTCCGACAAGTGCATTGTCTACCACTATGCCGGAACGGTCCGGATAAAAATATCCGAATTCATCCATAATGTCCTTGAGATATTCGCCAAGGTTTTTGCCAGTAACCGCCATCATCTCAATCGCCAGAAGAAGCCCCATCAGAGCATCCTTTTCGAGAGTGTGATTATAAACTGATATGCCGTCAGATTCTTCGAATGCAACTATCGCCCTTTCTTTAGATGTTTTCAACATATAAGGCCTGAAGTTCTTAAAACCTACTTTTGTCTCTTTTATAGGGATATTAAGTTTCTCCGCAATAGCATTCACAAAATTGCTCGTGCCTACAGATTTCGCAACAACACCTGAGATCTTCTTATGCACATGCAGGAAATGAAGGGCCATTGCTCCAAAATAGTTCATGGGTATCTGTGTTTTCCCGTCAGTATATCTGATACGGTCACCGTCAGGGTCCATTATCACTCCGAGCTTTAAACGCTCTCTGCTTTCTGAAAGAACTTTCTCCACTTTTGCCATGTTCTTTTCTGAGGGCTCAGGAGCGATCCCGCCAAAAAGAAAATCGTCTTCTGTCCTTAAATATTTTATTTTCGGAGAATCACCCAGTATCCTCTGTATTTTCCCTCTTGTTGCGCCGTGTACATTATCAATGCAGACAAGGCAGTCTGTATCTTTGATAAACCTGCGAATCTTCTCTAAATCAATGGTCTTTCTATCGTTTATATATTTGATGTAAAGGGCTGTGAGGCCTGTCTTGTCATTTGCTGCCGGTTTTGTAGATTTTATGATAAGAGCCTCATCCATCATTCTGTTTGCTATCTCTTCTATCTTTTCTGTGATCTCTGAGCCTGCAGGGCCTCCGTCCGAAGGGTTGAATTTAAAGCCTGCGTAATTTGCAGGATTATGAGAAGGAGTAAGGTTTATTGCACAGGCTGCATTCAGCATCTCTATTCCTGCTGAGAATTCAGGGGTTGTTGCCTCGCCTGCATACCATGTTTTTATATTTTCTTTCTGAAACAGTCCTATAACCTCCAATGCAAAATCAGGGCCGAGGAACCTGTTGTCATGTCCGACAATCACACCCCTTTTTCTTATTTCATCAAGCCCTGACACACCCATTGCATTCATAACAGACAGGTCACTGCTTTTAAGCATCTCGATAATGGCTGAAGTAACGACCCTTATATTGTTGAATGTAAAATCAGTTCCGATCTCACCCCTCCATCCTGATGTCCCGAATACTATCTTTGCAGGAGCAGTGTTCTCCCTTGCAAATCTTTCTATTTCGGTTAACAGTCCCCTGTTCTTTTTAACATCTGACATCATCAACTTCCAGCATGAAGAAGCATTATTAAAGGTCTGAGCCATCAAGCCTCCTGTTTTCCGTGTTGATTTAATATTTTATCATAAGACAGGCTGAAACAAAGTAATATTGTGCTTGTTTTCAGTCAGAAAATCTGCAAATTTGCTATAGTGCTCGGAATGTGATAAAAAGAGAACATGAGGAGCATGAAGGTCTCTTTCCACATGGCAAAGCC
>MHDW01000011.1:10730-13873 GCA_001803645.1 Nitrospirae bacterium GWC2_42_7
GATCAACATTATTAAAGATACATCGGATTTCTTCAGGGTCGAATATGATGATGTAGTGCTTCTTGACAGCCGCCCTTATCTTATAAGGAACTGCGAACGAGAAGGCCGTTTCGGTATGGACGAAGAACCTAAATTCTGGGTCAAAAGGGCGATAGATCTAGAATCAGGTCAGACAAAGATCATTAAACTGGTATTTCATGAAAAATTCCGCACAAAAGTCGGAGACTTAACATTTGACTGCGCCAGAAGTCCCAGGAAAGAGGCCAGGATCCTTGTTCTGGTTAAAGGTCATCCGAATTTCATGCAGGGGTTTTCGGTTCAGGACTCTGCAGGGAATATCGTAAGGATCATAGATTATATCAGGGGCAGGACGTTTGGTGACGAAATACTTGATCTCGGGAAAAACCATGAGGACTATTTTTACCATTACTTCCCGCGACTGTTTGACGAATACCTTGAACTAGTCGAATCCATCAAATTCCTTCATGACCACTCAGAAAAACATGGCGATATCAGGCGTGACCATATCATCAGGGACAAGGATACCAATCAATACCGCTGGATTGATTTTGATTATAATTATATCCACAAAGAAAATTTATCCGGATATGATATGTTCGGCCTCGGCAATATTCTGGTTTATCTGGTAGGCCATGGCGATATAATCATACATCAGCTCAAACAGGAAAACCCGCCTGTTTTTAACAGAATTGTTGCTGAAGATCTTAATATTATTTTTAATAACCGGGTCGTGAATTTAAAAAAGATCTATCCCTACATTCCTGATGCATTAAATCTGGTTTTGCTTCATTTTTCACTAGGCACAAATATCTTCTATGAAGATACCCGGCAACTGCTGGAAGATATACATGAGGCAAGGGATAAAATCCTGAAACTTTAATATAAGAAAGGAGAAAGATTTTGAATACAAAGAATATTGAACATCCCGAAAGCAAGAAGGAAAGGCATTTTCTTATAGCAGTAGATGAATCAGAAAACGCGAAAAGGGCAGTTCTCTATGTCGCGGACTTATTGGGACAACTACCGGGCATCAGGGTAACGATCCTCAATATAATCCCGGAGCCTTCTGAAGACTATTTCGCAACCGATGCAGAACGAGTGAAATGGATCGAAGACCAGAAACTGAAGGCGATACAGATACTCGAAAATTTTCAGGCTATACTCATACGATCCGGCTTCAAAAAAAACAAAGTTGTAATCGATATTGAAGTGAAGTATTGCCCTTCTGTTGCTGAATGCATCCTTGATAAAAAGAAGGAACTCAACTGCTACACTGTAGTGATAGGCCGCAGAGGAATATCTAAAAAAGAGGAGTTTATCTTTGGCAGCACTTCAAACAAAATCCTTCACTCTGCTAAGAACTGCGCTATATGGGTGGTGGAATAAAACAACAACTACAACCTGACTATTTAAAGTCTTTCCCTATCGAAAAAGCCTCTCCAATGTGGTTGCCAACTTTGTGATAAGCGCGCACCTCGGGACAAAAAATAACAGGTTTTATTTTTTCGATATCAGGCAACCCATTTTCATTCAGCACGGATTCATCTGCCTTAACATCCATGATCTCACCGACAAACTGGGTATGTATTCCGATCTGGATGGTCTGGATCACTTTGCACTCCAGGACCAGGGGAAATTCCTTTACATAAGGAGCGTCAACCAGATCAGACTTCTCCGGAGTTAGCCCTGCAGCCGAAAACTTGTCTGTGTTTCTTCCTGAAACCATCCCGAAATAATCAGCATGCCTGACATGGGCTTCAGAAGGAACACTTATTGTAAAGGCTTTCCGTTCCATAATATTGCCATAAGTATAAGTTGCTTCCCTCAGAGAGATTGCAACGCACGGGGGCATGGAACAACAAATCCCTCCCCATGCAATTGTCATGGCATTGGGTTTTCCATCTTTGTCATAAGTCCCTACAACCCATACAGGTGTTGGATAAATCAACGTCTTCGGACCAAATGATTTTTTCATAGCGCCCACCTGAAAACAGATTCATTTGCTGCTGCAATGTGTTACAGGTTGATTTTATCAAAAAATACTTCTTTCAGGAAATATTATTACTCCTTACAGCAGTTTTCTTGATAAATAAAATAATATTGCAACTGTTAAAATGAGGATAATACCTGAGATTGAAAAGAGATTTCCAAAGAAGTTTTTTATATCCTGCATCGAGAGCTTTCCGGCCCACAGCATCTGCATGAACAGCCAGAGGTAGAAGAGATCTGACAGAGAAAAAGTCTCAATCCTTTTTATAATCATATCCGTATTGATCTCCGGCATTCCGTTGCTGATACTGATAATATGAAAATGCCTCATCACAAGAAACAAAACCACCCACCAGACAAGAGGGGCAGCGGCAATGAACGATGTGAGCACCTTGTATCTGGCTCTGGATTTAACACTTCCGAATATGAATCTGTCACCCTCTATTTTAGGGATTACGGAAAAGCCCTCAGCCTTCCCCAGGATAACCGCAGCGATGTAATGCGCAAGTTCGTGCAGGCAGGTGCCAAAAAAGTAGAAAACGAATTTCAAAAAGAGTTTTATTTTTGACATATGTTTTTCCATTACCACCCCGGCTTTCAGCCACCCCTCCTAAAATAGGCGGGGAGTTTTTGGTTTTGTGTATTAGCTCCCCTCCTTGGCTAAGGAGGGGTCTCCCGGAGGGAGGGGGTGGTTTGTTCAGGAAGAATATTCTTCCTTATTTCCTCCAAAACGCCTTCTGTATTCTCAAATACATTTTTGTTCTCAAAACGTATCACTTTTATATTAAGCGCCATTAAATATTCCGTTCTTGCTGAGTCATATTCGTAACCGCTATCCGTAAAATGCTCAGCGCCATCTAATTCAATACATAGTTTTTCCACAGGACAGTAAAAATCAAGCACATATGGTCCAACGCTATGCTGTCTTCTGAACTTTCTATTTTCAAGTTTGCTGTCTTTTAAGAGTGTCCATAATTTAGCTTCTGCAGGAGTAAGACTGTTCCTAAGTTTTTTCCTGTTATCTCTCAGATTTTTTGAATTATGAATTTTTTCTGTCATGTTACCATTTACCACCCCGGCCTTCGGCCACCCCTCCTAAAATAGGCGGGGAGCTTATGGAATACATAATTTAG
>MHDW01000012.1:0-609 GCA_001803645.1 Nitrospirae bacterium GWC2_42_7
ATTTGCCAGGAAGCGTCTTGAGATTCCTCCACCTAAAGAACAAAATAAACCTTGCAATATGCACAAGAGTCCTCTTAGCACCATGGGTTATCCCAAGCCCGATGCTCTTGTAATGCCTCCACCCCTTATACGCATGATATAAAAATATTAATAAGATTATATAGAAGATTATGCTGAATATTCCCACTCCAGGATTAATCAACCCATAAGCAGCAGCCTGCCCGCTTGAATATGTCTTCAGATTCAGGATAACATTCTTGGTTAAATCAGTATTGTAGCTGTCCTTGTAATCAACCCTCAAAAGCAGTTTAGGGTTTTTCTTGTTTACATGCAGTTTAAATGTTGCTGTCTGAAAATCATCAGCATCTAAATTCCCCAGGTAAACTTTATCACTTGAGATAACATCATACTCATCTGAGCTTTCCAGCTTAAGGTTAATGAACTTAACCTTAGAAGGCCCAATATTGCTTACAGAAATAACAACATCTCCTGTCTTTCCTTTTTCAAACACTTTCTGCTCTTCAATATTAAAATCAAGCTCAGGTTCAGAATACATCAGCAATCCAATAGTGTCATTTTTTGCAAATTTATTATTCTGGTTATCAAGAT
>MHDW01000012.1:648-8777 GCA_001803645.1 Nitrospirae bacterium GWC2_42_7
CAAATGCAAGCATCGTAATATCCCACATCTCCTGAAGATTGAAAGGCGAATAGACAATACACCTGTAATCGCCGTGTCCTCCGCCCTTTACAGCCTGAAAGTAATCTGCCTGACTTGCTGCAATATTACCAAGTCCAGGCCCTCCTCTTTGAACATTAACAATGACAGCAGGCAGTTCAGCAGCAGCAAGAAATGATATCGCCTCCTGTTTGAGGCTCATTCCCGGACTGCTCGAGGACGTCATGGCCCTGACCCCGGCTGCTGAAGCACCGAATATCATATTGACAGATGCAATCTCGCTCTCTGCCTGAATAAAAATACCATTGACATCAGGCATTCTTTTTGCCATGTATTCAGGTATCTCATTCTGTGGAGTTATTGGATAGCCTGCATAAAAACGGCATCCTGCCTGTATGGCTGCTTCTGCAAGCGCCTCATTCCCCTTCATTAATAAAAGTTTTTTATTCAAAGTTTTCGCCTTGTTCTTATAGTTAGATCAGAATTTTGTGAGTAATTATACCACATAAGTTGATTTTCATTCGATTGACAAAAACAAGTCTTATTTTTTATGATTTCCTTCTACCTATGAGGCAAAATGTATTTTCAAGAACTAATTTTATCACTGCATAATTTCTGGTCCAAAAATGGATGCCTTCTTCTTCAGTCTTTTGATTCTGAAGTCGGGGCAGGCACATTTCATCCTGCGACCTTTTTCAGAGTGCTCGGCCCTGAACCATGGAAAACAGCCTATGTTCAGCCTTCAAGAAGGCCCACTGACGGACGTTACGGCGCAAACCCCAACAGGCTCCAGCATTACTATCAATACCAGGTCATCATCAAGCCATCACCTTCAGACAGCCAGGGACTTTATCTCGAAAGCCTTTCGACTATCGGTATCGATCCCACAAAACATGATATAAGGTTTGTTGAAGATGACTGGGAATCTCCGACTCTCGGGGCATGGGGGCTCGGCTGGGAAGTATGGCTTGATGGAATGGAGATAACTCAATTCACATATTTTCAGCAGGTCGGCGGAATTGACCTTAAACCTGTTTCACTTGAGATAACTTATGGCCTCGAAAGAATTGCAATGTATCTTCAGGGAGTGGACAATGTCTTTAACCTGAAGTGGAATAAGGACCTGATGTACGGAGATATCCATCATATCAGCGAAGTAGAGGGGTCAAGATACAATTTTGATTCTTCGGATGCAGTGCTGTTGACAACACATTTCAATGACTACGAAAGAGAATCATTAAGGATGATCAAACTCGGGCTTGTGCTTCCGGCCTATGAATTCTGCCTTAAATGCTCACATCTTTTTAATCTGCTTGATGCCAGAGGGGCTATCTCGGTCACTGAAAGGACTAAATATATAGCAAAGGTGAGAAATCTTGCAAAAATCTGTGCAGAGGCCTTTTACAGACAAAGGGAAGAAATGGGCTTTCCATTGATAAAACAGAATGACAAATAGTAATCAGGAAATGGAAAACAATAATACAAGCGGTGATCCTGAGATTCCTGCAGCCCTTCCTCTTTTGCTTGAGATAGGGACTGAAGAGATACCTTCCAGATTCCTTCCTGGAGCGATCAGTAACCTGAAAGATATTGCTGCAAAATATTTTATCGAATACAGGCTTGAGTCTAAAGGCATAGGGTCATTTGCAACTCCAAGAAGGCTTGGTTTGATAGTTGAGAAAATCCCCTCTAAACAGAAGGATGTGGTCAAAGAAGTTTTCGGCCCCTCTAAGAAAGCAGCCTTTGACAGTGAAGGCAATCCTACCAAAGCTGCCGTCGGGTTTGCAAATTCTCTCGGCATTAAGACTACAGACCTCATAATAAAACTTAAAGGCAAAAATGAATATCTTGCTGCAGTCATTGAGGAAAAAGGGCTTGACACATCTGCGGTGCTCCCCGAAGTCCTTCGGAATATCATCCTTTCATTGCATTTTCCTAAAGCAATGCGCTGGGGCAATGGAAATATGTCTTTTGTAAGACCGATACATTGGATCGCTGCTATCTATGGGACAGAGATCATACATTTTGAGATAGACGGCCTGAACAGCAGCAACATGACAAGAGGACACAGATTCCTTTCTCCCGCAACTTTCAGGGTCAATGACGTCTCTTTTTATATGAGCCTTCTTGAGAATAATTTTGTTATCGCTGATCACATTAAAAGAAAAGAACTGATACGCAAAGGTATTAACGGGCTCTTCTTCGACCCTGAACAGCATCCTATAATTGATGAGGAGCTTCTGGATATCGTAAATTTTCTCGTTGAATACCCTGTGCCAGTGCTCTGCAGTTTCAACAGCGAATACCTGAATCTCCCTAAAGAACTGCTTGTTACCGTTATGAAGGACCACCAGAAATATTTTGCTGTGCAGGACAATAATGGAAGACTCCTTAATCATTTTGTTGTAGTCAGCAATACAAAGGCAGAAAACGAGGAGACAATCAGGACAGGGGCTGAACGTGTGATAAAAGCACGTTTTGACGATGCAAAATTCTACTTCCATGAAGATGCTAAAAAACCACTTGCCAACAGAGTAGAAGATCTAAAGCAGGTCACCTTCCATAATAAACTCGGCACTCTCTTTGACAAAACCGGACGCATTACAAAAATTGCAGCTTATCTTGCAGAAAAACTCGACCCATCTGTGAGAGACAATCTTCTGAAGGCTGCAGTTCTTTCAAAAACAGACCTTATCACCGGTGTTGTAAGAGAATTCCCGGAACTTCAGGGTGTAATGGGAAAATACTATGCCCGCCTGAACGGAGAAGATAGCAGTGTTGCTGATTCAATAGAGGAACAGTACCTACCTAAATATTTTGGGGGCAGTCTTCCTCAGACAGATATCGGGGCTCTTCTCAGCCTGTCTGACAAAATAGACAGTATCTCATCTTTCTTTGTAATAGGCGTTATTCCTACAGGATCAGAAGATCCTTTTGCACTCAGAAGACAGGC
Source organism: Nitrospirae bacterium GWC2_42_7 (assembly GCA_001803645.1). Lineage (GTDB taxonomy): Bacteria > Nitrospirota > Thermodesulfovibrionia > Thermodesulfovibrionales > UBA6898 > GWC2-42-7. The sequence continues at coordinate 3,620 of MHDW01000012.1, forward strand.
AATGGGAATAGTCTCTATTTTACTGGACAGGCAATACAACCTGACTTTAAAAGATATATTTGAAACAGCCTTAGAACTGCTCAAAGATGTCCCGAAGAGTAAATCCAATGCAGATACTATTTCAGGTCTTCTGAGCTTCATGGAACAGAGGGTTGAATTTATTTTCTCCTCGATGAATTATGCTCCAGATCTGATAAGATCTGTGCTTGCGCTTTCATCTGTCTGCCCGTTAAACAGCATAAAAGGAAGGATCGAGGCTCTCAATAAATTCAGGGAAAAAGAAATATTCCCTGATTTCCTCCTAGGCATAAAGAGGGTCTGCAATATTATTCCCAAAACACCGTTGCCCTTAATAAGAACAGACCTTCTCTTGCTTGAAGAAGAAAAAGATCTGCATAAGGCTTATGAAAGATTGTATAGCAAAGTAAAGACTCTTATTGAGGAAGAAAGATTCTATGACAGCCTGAACACTTTTTCTGAAATAACAACGCCGGTCAATAGCTTCTTCGACAAGGTGCTGGTCATGGACAATAACGAAGAGATAAAGGCAAACAGGCTTGCGCTTTTAAAAGAGATATGGGCAACCTCTGCCTTGCTTGCTGATTTTTCAAAACTCCTTTAATTTCGTTTTCGCTGAAATATTGACAATTTATGCCTGATTCTTATATCTTATTAAATCTCAATTTTTATAAGGAAAGGTAATTCTGTACTCATGAAGACTCTATTTGCTAAAAAAAGTGATATTGACCGCAAATGGTATGTTGTTGATGCCAAAGACGCTATAATGGGAAGACTCGCAACAAAAATTGCAGTTTACCTAAGAGGCAAGAATAAACCTATTTTTACCCCGAATGCTGACACCGGAGATTTTATAATAGTAATAAATGCCGATAAAGTCAGGCTTACAGGCAATAAATGGTCAGACAAGGTCTATTACCATCATACCGGATATATAGGCGGGATCAAGGCCAGGACTGCGAAAGAGATGTTAGAGAAGAAACCGGAGAAGATAATCGAAAAAGCGGTTTGGGGCATGCTTCCCAAAAACACTCTCGGCAGGGAAATGATCAAAAAATTAAAAGTTTATACGGGATCTGAGCACCCTCATAAGGCACAGTCACCGGAAATTTTGCAATAAAGGAGCTTTAAATGGCAGAAATAATATATGCTGCAACAGGCAGAAGAAAAACCTCAATAGCACGAGTGAACATGAAGCCGGGAACTGGAAAGATATTAGTAAATAAAAAATCTGTGGATACCTACTTTCCCAGAGAGACCCTGAGAATGATAATCCGTCAGCCGTTAGAACTTGTTGGAGTAACAGGAAAACATGATATTGAAATAAAAGTCGTAGGCGGAGGTCCGACCGGACAGGCCGGTGCGATCAGGCACGGAATATCAAGGGCCCTTATAAAGATGGACATGGACCTTAAGTTAAAACTCAAAAAAGAGGGTTTTGTTACCCGTGATCCAAGAGAAAAAGAAAGGCATAAATACGGCCTCAAAGGCGCAAGAGCCCGTTTCCAGTTCTCAAAGAGATAATCAGTTTTTCCGGACGTCAGCTCCGGCATATATTAAGAGGGGCCCGTCATAAAACGGGCCTTTTGTTTTACAGATTATTAGCTGTTTTACAATAGTATTTAAAGACTGTAGTCCTTTATCCGTCATGCCCGAAGTTCTTAGTCGGGCATCCAGAGTCTTATTTCTACTGGATTCCCGCCTGCGCGGGAATGACACCATTATTATTGAGGTGAACAAACGGACATGATAAAAGTCGCAATTTGCGGAGGCAGTGGATATACTGGGATCGAACTGTTAAGGATTTTGTCCGGCCATCCTGCAGTAACAATAACTGCTGTCACTTCTGAAAGATCCGCGGGTAAAACCATAGCAGAAGTATTTCCTCATCTAAGCAGTCTGCAAGAGCTTATTTACGAGCCTCTGATAAAAGAAAAACTTCTTTCAAAGGCTGACATCTTCTTCATGGCACTCCCTCACGGCAAATCACAGGAAACAGTACATTTCTTCCACAGCAAAAAGAAGCTTGTAATAGATCTTTCAGCAGATTACAGACTTTCTGATCCTGATATATACAAGGAATGGTATGGATTGCCACACAACTTCACCTCTACCCTTAAAAAGGCAGTCTTCGGCCTGCCTGAAATCTACAGAAACAAGATAAAGAAAGCAAAACTGGTTGCAAATCCAGGCTGTTATCCGACAGGTGCAATACTCGGGCTCTTTCCTGTTATTAAAAACAGGATCATTGATCCATCATCCATAATCATAGACTCTAAATCAGGGACAAGCGGCGCAGGAAGAAAGGCTGATCTGTCTATATCGTTCTGCGAGGTCAATGAAGGTTTCAAGGCATACGTGATCGGCACCCACAGACACACTCCTGAAATCGAACAGGAGCTTTCACTTTTGGCAGGGAAAAAGATCTCAGTTAACTTTACGCCCCATCTCCTTCCTGTAGACAGGGGTATTCTTTCCACTATTTATGCACCGCTCAATAAAAAATCTGATACTGCTTCGATACTTAAAATTTATAAAAAAGTTTACACTGGAGAGCCGTTTATCAGGGTTCTCGATGAAGGCATTTTCCCGAACATAAAAAATGTGAAAGGGACCAATTTCTGTCACATCGGTGTGAAGGTGAACAACAGGACTAAGACACTTATTATAGTAACTGCCATTGATAATCTAGTTAAAGGCGCTTCAGGACAGGCTGTCCATAATATGAATCTCATGCTTGGCCTTAAAGAAACAGAAGGCCTTAAATCTTCAGCTGTATTTCCTTAATCCAGAATATGCTTTTTGCAGAGGCACAAATGCCTTCAAAGTCTTTTAATTTCAACATGATTTAATCGTTATGACATGCTGAAATTACCAAAAGTCATAAGCATAAATAGAAATCAAGGCATTTCATCATGTCATTAAAAAGGTGTTGCTGCAAAAGACTTTTCAGTCATTCATGCCTCTGCATATTATAATCAATTGCATTTGTTGATTTAAGTAGAGCACCTTTTCTTGCGTCAACCTGTTTTAAAGTAATATCATAAAAATATGAGGTTATTAGCTTTATTTTGCTTACTTATCTTTCCATTCTTCTGTTCATCCATTGCCCGTGCTGAGGTATTTCAGTACTTTGATGAAAATGGCACACTTATCGTAACAGATAATCCTTTCGGAACTAAAAAGAAAAAACCACATACTAATATAGATATTTCAAAAGGCATTATCCCTCTTGAGATCAAAGCAAAAGAACTTAGATCAAGCCTGATCGAAGATGTTTTTTATGATTACTATCCTGTAAGCGCCAAAAATTATCATGAAGCTGTCAACTCCGTAAGCTTAAACGGACCTTACGATGAAAAAGAAAACAAAAACTATGCAGGGCAGACAACATGGAATCTCGGTCTTTCATATAAATTTGATTACTCATATAAGATCTCTGGATCAAAAATATATATATTAACAAACATATTTGACGTTGAATTCAAATCCTATATTTCTGTCTTACTTCCCTCACTTTCAGAAAATTCAACACTTTCTGCCCGTGATTTGGAGAATTGGAATTCTTTTCTACAAGGCCTACTGGATCATGAACATGACCACGTCAAAATTGCAAGAGAATCATCTTTCAGGGATGAAGCTATGCAGAAAATAGCCACATTAAAAGAATTTACGTTTAATTATGACCCTTCTTCTAACATTGATGAATTAATAAGAAATACCGTTGAATCTGAAACTGCAAAGATCGGTTGTGATATGTCCAAAAAAATAAAAGAGCTGAACGATGAATATGACAGACTTACTGATCATGGGCTTAAGCCTGATAAAAAAGATGTTTTCTTTAATAGATGGTAAAATGATGACAAGCATATGTATAAGATATTCACAGAATTTATCCGGATTAGTTGCATTGTAGCAGAGTTTAATATATAATATACTAACAAATTAACAAAACGGAGGTCTCTATGCCTAAGACAACACTTGATTACAAGGGATTACAATGCCCGATGCCTGTATTAAAACTTGCCGCAACATTTAAAAAAGCTGCTTCAGGTGATGTATTCGAAGTTATCAGCGATGATAAGGGGTTTGAACCAGACATTACAGCATGGTGCAAAGAAACCGGCAATCCTTTGAACAGCCTAACAAAATCAGGAAATGACATAACAGCAACGATAACAAAGAAGTAATAATAAGGAGAAAATGTAGATGTCAAACGAAGATATATCAAAAAGAGTTTCTGAAATTGAACAGCGCGTCGAAAAACTCGAGGTCAACAGAAAAAACCTCACAATGGTTCTTTTCAGTGGAGATTTCGATAAGGTAATGGCTGCTTTTATTGTAGCTAACGGAGCTATTGCTATGGGAAAAGAAGTCACGATGTTCGTTACCTTCTGGGGACTCGATGCCATCAAGAAACCTTCCATGAATACAGCCGGCAGGAGTTTTCTCGAAAAGATGGTTCTATGGATGAGGCCAAAGGGACCTAAAAAACTCGGCACATCTAAAATGAACTTTGCAGGCATCGGCCCAAAGCTCTTCATGTATATGATGGGCAAGAAGAAGGTCGAACCGCTTCATTCCCTGATCGACATTGCTATGGAATATGGACTTAAGATCATAGCCTGTCAGATGTCCATGGACGTTATGGGAATCAGAAAGGAAGACCTCCTCGATAACATTGAAGTAGGAGGAGTTGCTGCATTTTTAAGCAGTGCTTACGATTCCACCACCACCCTATTCGTTTAACAAACATACGATTTCCCTTGAAGCTCTCTGATACATTTTCAGAGAGCTTTTTAATTTTCGTCATCACGGCAAATGCATCTGGTTGATAATTTCTGTCAATAGAATTATCTTATATCATGTCAAAATACATCAGCATATCTCCAAAGGGCTTCTTGTTTTCTACTGTCGAGGCTGCTATCAAGAAGCCGGGGCGGAAAGACATAGCCCTGATACTATCACAAGTCGAGGCCAATATAGCCGGCTCTTTTACAACAAACTCCGTTAAGGCAGCTCCGGTAAAGATCTGCATGTCCAAAATAAAAACAGGCAGAGGACAGGCCATAATCGTAAACAGCGGGAATGCAAATGCATGCACAGGCAAGCAGGGAATAAAAGATGCAAATGATATTGC
>MHDW01000012.1:8789-14653 GCA_001803645.1 Nitrospirae bacterium GWC2_42_7
GTGTAATTGGCACTCCAATGCCGATGGATCGGATAAAGCCTTCTATTGCAGAACTCACACAACATATCGGTAAGGCCAGTTTTTTTGATACTGCAAAGGCAATTATGACCACAGATACTTTTCCGAAGATATTCCATAAAAAGATAAAGATCGGAGACCAGACAGGAGTCATAGCAGGGATCTGCAAAGGTGCAGGAATGATAGCGCCAAATATGGCGACAATGCTATGTTTTATTCTGACTGACATAGCCGTGGAACAGAAGACCATGAACCAGATGCTGAAGAAATCGGTAAATAGATCATTTAATCGGATAACCATTGATGGCGATATGTCAACGAACGATACAGTTCTCCTAATGTCAAATGGCTATATCTGCAATAAACCTATTACAGAAGATTCAAAGCATGTTAATGATTTTCAGTCAGCGCTCGATGAGATAACCTACAATCTGTCCTCACTTATAGTAAAAGACGGGGAAGGCGCTACTAAGACCATAGAGGTCTATGTTAAAAACGCTAAGAATGAGTCTGCTGCAGAAAAAGCAGCATTTTCTGTTGCAAACTCCAATCTGGTTAAAACTGCAATTTACGGGAATGACCCAAACTGGGGGAGAATAATGGCTGCACTCGGTTATTCCGGAGTTGGATTCAATGAAACAAAAACAGATATATTTTTCAATAATGTAAAAGTCGTAAAGAACGGGATATCTAATAATAAAGATATGGAAGCAACCAAAACTTTAAAGAAAAACAAGATAAAAATAATTATTGATCTTCATTCCGGCAGATCCTCTGCCAAAGTGCTAACCTGTGACCTGACAGAAAAATATGTTCAGATCAACGCTGAATATAAGACCTGATTTGCCAGCTTGCAAGCTTGCAGGCTTAACAGCTATTCAATTTTGTGATATCCTTTATTTGACATGCCAGAACTAAGATTAAACCTAATTACAAGGGAATGGGTGATCATAGCTAATGAACGGGCCAAAAGGCCGGATGAGTTCAGAAAACTGAAGAATAAGAAAAACACCCCGGAATATCTTGATACCTGCCCTTTCTGTCCCGGCAACGAAGGCCGGACCCCCGAAGAAGTAATGCGCATACCTGATGGAAAAGGCTGGAAAGTAAGAGTAACACCGAACAAATTTCCCGCTCTTTCAACAGATGGACAACGCGAACGTAAAAACGAAGGTATAAGGCATCTCGTAACAGGAGTGGGAAGGCATGAAGTTGTAATTGAATCACCTCTTCATAATCTCTCCATGCCCCTGATGGACATAGAAAATATTGCAAACATTATACGTACATGCAGGGAAAGATTTGTTGAGATATATAAAGATCCGCGCATTGAACATGTGATCATCTTCAAAAATTTCGGCGAAGGGGCAGGCACATCCCTTGAGCATCCCCATATGCAGATAATAGGAACACCGGTAACCCCGATCCAGGTTAGAAGCAGGATCGAAGAAGGCACAAGATATTTCGACAATACAGGTGAATGCCTCATCTGCGCTACCTTGAAAGATGAGCTCTCAGACGGAAGAAGGCTAATACTGAACACTGAAAACTTCGTGACTTTTATCCCCTATGCAGCCCTCTCACCTTTTCATACATGGATATTTCCAAAACTTCATTGCGCAACCTTCAGCAGTATAACCGAAGAAGAGATATACGACCTTTCTTTCAGTCTTAAAACAATCCTTTCAAAATACTATTTCGGTCTTGAAAACCCTGCATTCAACCTCGTTATCCGTTCACAGAACCCGAAAGAATGCGCTTCCGAATATTTCCATTGGTATATCAGCATTGTACCCAGGGTGATACAAACAGCAGGCTTTGAGTTAGGTTCAGGTATGTATATAAACACCGCCATACCTGAGGAAAGCGCCGAATTCCTCAGAAATACAAAAGTTTAGACAACAAATCACAAATAAATGCTGTCTCAGCCCTTTTCTGTCTTGTTACTAAGCCATTTGACCCAGTCTGCTATGCCCTCCCCTGTCTTGCACGAGACCTCAAATATCATAATATTGGGATTCAGGGACAGGGCATCTCTTTTGATCTTGTTAATATCAACATCCAGATAGGGCGCCAGATCTATCTTGTTAAGCAGGAGGGCTGAAGATTCCTGGAACATCAAAGGGTATTTAAGAGGCTTATCATGGCCTTCAGTAATACTTAGCAGCATAACCTTCATGTCTTCACCTACTTTGAATTCAGCAGGACATACAAGGTTTCCTACATTTTCAATAAAAACAACGTTCAGTTCATTAAGAGGAAGTTCTTTTATCACTTCATTGATCATGTTCGCATCCAGATGGCATGCGCCTCCGGTATTTATTTGTATCACAGGAACACCGAATCTCCCGATCCTTTCTGCATCATCACTTCCGGCTATATCCCCTTCAATTACACCTATCTTCAAGTCTGTTTTCTCTGAAAGGGTCTTTTCGAGAAGAGATGTCTTTCCAGCGCCAGGAGCACTCATAAGATTGACAACAAATACACCTGCATCATCAAATATCCTGCGGTTCTCCTGTGCAATTCTCTCATTTGCCTCGAGTATCTTGGCCACAACCTTAATTTTCATTCAGTTAACTCCCTTAATTGTAAATATATCCTGATGTAGTACATCCAATGGTTCTTTACTTTAGCCATTACAATGAAAGGCCCTTGACAGTGCATAAATGGCAGTCATTGCGGCTTGTCCGCAATCCTTCTGAAAGATTCCAGACAAGCTGGAATGACAATCATAAGGAAAGGGATTTACGACTTACTACACTAAATACTATGTCCTTTCAGTTTTATCATATGTGAGTCTACGAAACCTCCATGTCTATTATGTCCATTTCACGGCCTGATATTATATTGAATGAATTGCTATTGCAGACCGGGCAGGACAAGATATATTCCTCATCCACTGTGAACTTACTGCTACAATCACTGCATTCACCAGAGACCGGCACTTCCTCAATATTCAATAAAGCAGTATCTGCAAGTGAATCCTTTTTGATCGCATCGAATGAAAAAATCAGGGCGTCAGGCATAATGCCCGACGCCCTTCCTATCTTTAAGTTAATAGCTTCTATTTTGCTGTAGCCGCTCTTCCTGCACTGCTCAGTTGCGATATTAAGCAGGTCAAGAGCGATCGAAACCTCATGCATCCTATCCCTTAGAAAGCTTCTCCTTTTCTTTTTCGTAAGCATCTTTTCCTGCATCAACAGCAGCTTTCACCAGAGATTTTTTCTCTTCATAATATCCCTTGCTTTCGTCAACTGCAGCACTGACCTTGTCCTTTGCCTTATGGACATATTCTGTGCTCTTTTCCTTTACCTCATCTGCCAACTCTTTTATCTTCTGCCTTGTCTCTTGTCCGGACTGGGGAGCAAGCAGAAGTGCAATGCCTGCACCTACTACACCACCCAGAAGAAATGACAGAAGCACTGAACCTGAACTATAACCTTCGTCTCTCATTTTCTTTCTCCTTTATTCATAAGATTGGTTAATAAAAACTTTATTCCGGCGATTATGCCTGTTCTTAAGCTTAAAGCTTTAATCGACATCGATGAACTCATGTTCCCTGCTAATCCGCTTATGCTGTGTATGGTCTGTCCGACTTCGCTGACAGAGCCTGAGAACCTTCTGATATCTTCAGTAATATCATTTACATTGTCAGATATATTATGAATGCTTTTAAGTGAGCTCTGCATTTCTTCAAGAGCAGGATTTAGCCTGTCCTCCACAGTCCTTCTCAGAGAGATGATCGTCCGTTTTGCCTCTATGAGCAGAGGGACCAAAAATACAGCTATAGCCAGCACCGAAAGAGTCAGTATTATTGATAGTATGTTGTCCATTATTCCTCCTTGGATAATACATTATATCACAGTTTTTTTTATCAGTCCTGAAAATATAGGTATTTTTACATCTACTGACATAAAATATAAAATGATGAAAAATGGGGGGATGAAGAATAAACACAATAACGATTTCTTTAAATAATAAATCTTCTCGTTTCAGGAAAAGGAGAAGTACAAGACTGCTCTTGAGCGAAATAATCATCAGGTTACGGTGTGCAGTCCGAATAATCATGTCGATTTATTGTGTTTATGAGGCATCCCACCATTTTTCTGTTTTTATTTTGGCCAGATGTGAGGTATTTTATGTTATTCTTTTAAGTCATGAAAGATGAATTCTTCATAAAAAGAGCCCTGTTACTTGCTGCACGCGCCAAGGGCAGGACAAGTCCCAACCCTATGGTGGGTGCCCTGATCGTAAAAAATGGGAAGATCATTTCAGAGGGGTTTCATAAAAAAGCAGGTACGCCTCATGCAGAGATCATCGCAATTGAGAATGCAGGGGAAAAGGCGAAGGGTTCTGCACTTTATGTGAGCCTTGAGCCCTGCTGTCATAAAGACAAGAGGACCCCGCCCTGCACCCAAAAAATAATATCTTCCGGTATAAAAAAAGTTGTAATTGCGATAAAAGATCCGAATCCAAAGGTATCAGGGAAAGGGATCTCAGAACTGAAAGGCGCAGGAATAGAGGTCATCTCAGGGGTTCTGGAAGAAAAGGCAGAGAAATTAAATGAGTCTTATATTAAATATATTACAACCGGGATGCCATTTGTGATCATGAAAACAGCAATGACTCTTGACGGGAAAATAGCAACTCCTGACGGACAGTCGAAATGGATAACTGGTGAGACCTCAAGAAAGATGGTCCATCGCCTCAGAAGCAGTGTTGATGCAGTTATGACCGCAATCGGCACTGTTAAGGCTGATGATCCGAGTTTAACAGCGCGCATTAGAGGCGGGAAAAATCCGACAAAGATCATTATTGACCCCGATCTGAAAATCGCTATGAATGCCAATATCCTCAAATCACCGGCCGATACGATAATCGTCACAAGGGTGAGCAACAATAAATCAAATAAACTTGAATTATCAGGCACTAAGCTTATTTACTATCAAGATATACTTGAACTTAATTGGTTGATAAAAATTCTTGTAAGAGAGGGAATTACTTCAATTCTTATAGAAGGCGGTTCATCGCTCAATTCTTATGCCCTCAGAGATGGCATTGTTGATAAATTGATGGTTTTTATCGCTCCAAAGATAATAGGGGGAAAAGATTCATTCACTCCTGTTGGCGGTAATTTCTTCAGAAAGCTTGAAGATGCTTACAGGATAAAGGGCTTTAAAGTCAGAAATATCGGAGAAGATATTCTGATAGAAGGCTATATTCAGAAGTAATTAGCGGCCATATTATCATACAAATGCACGATCTCAATAAACTTTTACAAATAATGTCAGCGCTCAGAGGCGAAAAGGGCTGTCCCTGGGACAAGGAACAGACAAGGGAATCCCTGAAACCTTTTATAGTCGAAGAGTCTTATGAAGTCCTTGAAGCTATTGATGAAAAAGATCCTGAGGCAATAAAAGAAGAACTTGGCGATTTGCTGTTCCAGGTCATATTCCAGTGCCAGATAGCAAAAGAACTGGGCCAGTTCGATATCTCGGATGTTATCGACAAGATCAGCACAAAGATGATCGCAAGGCACCCGCATGTCTTCGGCGATGCGGATTACAAAACAACAGAAGAAGTCCTTGTGCACTGGGAAGCCCAGAAAAAGAAAGAAGGCAAACTTCGCGAATCTCTCCTTGATGGGGTCCCTAAAACCCTCCCTTCCCTTCTCCGCGCCCACAGATTACAGGACAGGGCTGCAAGAGTAGGCTTTGACTGGGAGAAGATAGACGACGTATTCCTGAAGCTCGATGAAGAGCTAAAGGAGTTTCATGATGCATTCAAGTCAAAAAAACAAGATGAAATAGAAGATGAGCTTGGAGATGTATTTTTTATGCTCG
>MHDW01000012.1:14752-18241 GCA_001803645.1 Nitrospirae bacterium GWC2_42_7
ACTCTCGGACATGACCCTCGCAGAGATGGACGCACTCTGGGACGAAGCAAAAGAAAAAGAATAGCTTCCTGAAAACTTTAATTTCCCTGTAATTTAAAGTAAACTATCTACATCCTATTTCAAAAAATGGAGTTAAATATATGGGACATATCAAAGGCCTCAAATGCAGGGAATGCAGCAGGGAATATCCTGTTGCGCCTATCTATGTCTGCGAATTCTGCTTTGGGCCTCTCGAAGTCTCCTACGATTACAAAAGCATATCAAAGGCAATAAGCAGAAAAAAAATAGAGCAGCGTCCTCAGAACCTCTGGAGATACCGGGAGTTCCTTCCAATTGACGGAGAACCACAGGTTGGATTATCATCCGGATATACCCCCCTTCTTAAGGCAGATAATCTAGCAAAGGCTATCGGTGCGACTGAACTGTATATAAAAGATGACACTGTTGTCCATCCCACACTCTCTTTCAAGGACAGGGTTGTAGCGATCGCACTGACAAAGGCAAAGGAATTCGGATTTGACACAGTTGCATGCGCTTCAACCGGCAACCTTGCGCATTCAGTCTCTGCACAGGGAGCAAAAGCTGGATTTAAAAGGTTTATCTTCATACCTGCCTCTCTTGAAACAAGCAAGATAACCGCCTCACTTGTATTTGAACCGAACCTCATAGCAATTGACGGCAATTATGACGAGGTGAACAGGTTATGCAGTGAAGTTGCAAACAAGTACAAATGGGCCTTTGTCAACATAAACATAAGGCCTTTCTATGCAGAAGGCTCCAAGACCCTCGGATTCGAGATAATAGAACAGCTTGGATGGAAGGCCCCTGACAATGTCGTAGTGCCGTGCGCCAGCGGCTCATTGCTCACGAAAATATGGAAGAGCTTCAAGGAATTCAAGGATACCGGAATCATCAAAGAACTTCATACTAAGGTATTTGCAGCACAAGCCACCGGGTGTTCACCTATTGTTGCAGCGATAAAGAACGGGACTGATATAATAAGGCCTGTAAAACCCGATACGATCGCAAAGTCACTTGCCATAGGAAATCCTGCAGATGGTTTTTACGCAACACAGGTCGTGAAAGAGACTGAAGGTTATGGAGAGGATGTGTCTGATCAGGAGATAATCGACTCCATAAAACTCCTTGCTAAAACAGAAGGCATTTTTGCAGAGACCGCAGGAGGTGTAACGCTTGCAGCGACCATAAAGCTTATAGAAAAAGGAAAGATCAAACCTGACGAGTCCATTGTTATATGCATTACAGGCAATGGATTAAAAACTCAGGAGGCCCTGCAAGGCCATACGATCTCACCGCACTACATTAAACCGAGCCTTGCGTCTTTTGAAGAGGCGCTTAAGAATATTAAAGGATAAGGCTGACTAGACGTAATTATCCATTTTCTTGTCATCCCGGCTTGTCCGGGATCTTTCTTAAAGAACGATTCTCGACAAGCGAGAATGACAGAACTAAAAAGAATTAATTTAAAACAAGGAGGAAAAATAAATGCCGGTAAAAGTAAGAATTCCTACTCCTCTTCAGAGACTCACACAAGGCAAAGAGGAAGTTGAAAGTATTCAGGGCACTATTATTGCAGTAGTGAACGACCTTGATAAAAACTTCCCTGGAATTGCCGAGCGCATCTCTGAGAACGGAAAAATACGAAGGTTTGTAAATATTTATCTTAATGATGAGGATATAAGATTCATGAACAATGAAGAGACCGTTGCAAAAGACGGGGATGAGATCTCGATAGTTCCCGCAATTGCAGGCGGTGCTATTCGGAGGACATTATGAAAAAAAGGGTAAAACTGACATTCCCACCGAATCTCATAAAAGAGCCTGTGATATTCACTATGGCCAAGCAATTTGATGTTATGCCTAATATAAGGCGGGCCAGAGTCACAGAGACAGTCGGAGAAATGATTCTTGCACTCGAAGGAACAGAGGAAAACCTCGAAAAAGGATTAAAATGGATAAGGAAAAAAGGCGTAGAAGTTGAGCTTGTTGAAGGAGATGTGATTGAATAACCGGCAACTACACCTTACCACCCCTTAATCCCCTCCTAAAATAGGAGGGGAGCTTTTGGGTATTAACCCCCCTCCTTGGTTAAGGACGGGCAAGGGGTGGTGGTTTTACAAATATATTTTTCAGCAAAGGAAATTCTATGAAATACGTAGTAATTATTGGAGACGGAATGGCCGACCATCCTATCAGGGAACTGAAGGGTTTGACTCCTCTACAGTCAGCATTCACTCCAAACATGGACAGGCTTGCAGCAGGGAGCATCCTTGGAATGGTAAGAACGATCCCTAAGGGGATGCCTCCGGGTTCTGATGTCGCAAATCTGAGCATACTCGGATATGATCCTGCAAAATTCTATTCAGGCCGTGCACCTCTTGAGGCAGCAAGCATAGGAGTGAGTTTAAAAAAAGATGATGCTGTATACAGATGCAATCTGGTGACGCTCAAATATAACAGGGTCAAAACCAGGGCCTTAATGGAAGATCACAGCAGCGGTCATATTTCGACAAAAGAAGCGGATGTGCTGATAAAAGACATTAATAAAAACCTAGGCACTGATAAGATCAAGTTTTACACAGGGGTGAGTTACAGGCATCTTATGATCTGGTCAAAAGGAATTACAGAGCTGGAATGTGTGCCTCCTCATGATATTCTCGGCAAAGATATTGCTGATTACCAGCCTGTTGGAAATGGCGATGATCTTTTAAGGCAGCTCATGATTGATTCGGTCGATATACTCGAGAACCATCCAATAAACAAAAAACGGATAAAACAGGGCAAAAACCCCGCAAACAGCATCTGGCTGTGGGGACAAGGCCGAAGGCCAAAGATCCCGACTTTCAAAGAAAAATACTCTCTTAAAGGCTCGCTTGTATCAGCAGTAGATCTGACCAAGGGGCTCGGAATTTATGCCGGATTCGAGATACTGAAAGTGCCGGGCATTACCGGTTATCTTGATACAAATTACAAAGGCAAGGCAGATGCTGCGCTTAAGTCATTAAAAAAAGTTGACCTGGTTTATGTGCATGTAGAAGCTCCTGATGAAGCAGGCCACTCCGGCAAATATAAAGACAAAGTTAAGGCTATTGAGGATTTTGACAAGCTTGTAGTAGGCACTATTATAAAAGGGATGAAGAATTTCGAGGAATATAAGATACTGCTTATGCCTGACCATGCGACTCCGATCGAAATAAGGACGCATACGGATGAGCCAATACCTTTTGTTATTTTTGACAGCAAGAAAAAACGTGTAAATGCAAATGCCGGATTTAACGAGGATATACTAAAAAGAAAAAACCTTGTTGTTTTTGAAAAAGGATATAAACTGATGGATTTCCTGATCAAAGGCAAGTAAAATAAATTATCACCCTCCCCTTCATCCCTGCCTACCGGACAGGCAGGCCCTCCCCTCAAGGGAGGGGAATTTAAAGAGTTCCCTCGCCCCTTAGGGGAGAGGGTTAGGGA
>MHDW01000012.1:18259-18790 GCA_001803645.1 Nitrospirae bacterium GWC2_42_7
TTGGGTCAATGACATCGAAAACAAAATAGTAATTTATACACAGTCAATAAATTATAATTCACGGAGGAAGAATTGGCACTTATAGTTCAGAAATACGGCGGGACCTCTGTTGGAACTACTGACAGGATAAAAGCTGTAGCAGAGCGCGTTGTCAGAACCGCAAATGCAGGCAACAAAGTGGTTGTCATTGTATCTGCCATGTCAGGAGAGACCGACAAGTTGATAAGCTTGGCGAATCAGCTCTCTCCTAACCCTAATGAAAGAGAGATGGACCTGCTCCTTTCTTCAGGAGAACGCGTGACCAGCGCCCTGACTTCCATTGCTGTTGAGGCAGCCGGACATAAGTCACTTGCTTTGTCCGGAAGACAGGCAGGAATAATAACCGACACAGTTCATACCAAAGCGAGGATAGAGAAGATCACAGGCGAAAGGGTCATTAAAGCACTTAATGACGGCTATGTAGTTGTTATTGCCGGCTTTCAGGGAGTAACAGCAGATGAAGGCAATGTCACAACATTAGGAAGAGGCGGT
>MHDW01000012.1:18921-19489 GCA_001803645.1 Nitrospirae bacterium GWC2_42_7
ACTCGCGAGCCTTGGAGCCAAAGTCCTACAGACCCGCTCTGTTGAGTTTGCGATGAAATACAATATGCCTGTGATGGTCCTTTCGAGTTTTACTGATAACCCGGGGACCCTTGTTACAAAGGAGGATAAGGAGATGGAGAATGTTGTTGTATCCGGTATAGCCTATGATAAGAATCAGTCTAAGATAACTATTGTTAATGTTCCTGACAAACCGGGAATTGCTGCAAGGCTTTTTGATTCTATCGCCTCATCAAATGTCATAGTTGATATGATAGTGCAGAACGTAAGCAGTGACGGTAAATTTGCGGATATTTCATTTACTGTCCCTAAAACAGAATCTAAAAAAGCGCTTGCGGTCACAGAGAAAATTGCAAAAAAGCTTGGCGCCGAAAGGGTTGATATTAGAGAAGACATAAGCAAAGTATCAATAGTGGGCGTTGGAATGAGGTCTCATTCAGGAGTAGCAGCAAAGATGTTCCATACACTCGCTGAACATAAAATAAACATCATGATGATCAGCACCTCGGAAATAAAGGTCTCCTGTGTTATAGACCTTAAGTTCACTGAA
>MHDW01000013.1:0-147 GCA_001803645.1 Nitrospirae bacterium GWC2_42_7
TGACATTATAATCGCCAGCCCTTCATGGGCTGTAGAGCTGGCTTCTGCAGGAATGCTTACGGATGAGTTTTTTGAACTTGCAAAGAGCAGGCTTTCAAATAGCGGCGTCTTTGCGGTCTGGGTGGATTTTTTCATGATGCCTCATGA
>MHDW01000013.1:252-622 GCA_001803645.1 Nitrospirae bacterium GWC2_42_7
TACTTAAAGACAGGTATAATATTGCTACGGATAAGGACGGGTTTGACCGGATCCATTCCGGCAGGATAAATACAGACAACCATCCGGTTATAGAATTTCACAATGCCCGGAATATTATTACTTGGCGCTCAGGCGGTTCATAAAAACCGGCTAAAGAATAAGTTGGCTGATATTTCAGTTTTTTTAGCACTCTTCCCCCTCTTGTAATTCCGGCTTGCAATCAAGATGACACTTCTCCTTAACATTCAGGACAAACCACCCCTTAATCCCCTCCTTAACCAAGGAGGGGAGCTAATGCAGACTGTTTTGTATAACTCCCCTCCTATTTTAGGAGGGGTGGCCGAAGCCTGCCTGTCCGGTAGGCAGGGCC
>MHDW01000013.1:666-10243 GCA_001803645.1 Nitrospirae bacterium GWC2_42_7
AGGAAAAATGTTAAATATGAATCGTTTTTTACTCAAGGCATTTGCCGTATTTGTATGCTCAACAATATTTTTGATGTCCGCACAATCAGTTCATTCTTTCCAGAAGATACAGAAAATTACGATAGAAGAACTGGCATTGCTTCTCGATAAACCTGATGTCAATATTATTGATGTCAGGTTGGGGAGGGACTTAAAGAAGAGCGATCAGAAAATAAAGGGTGCTGTAATTGAAGACCCGTATGAGATCGAAACATGGGCAAAGAAGTATCCGAAAGAAAATACAATAGCTATTTATTGCGCCTGAATAGCTGAACGAACGAGCGTCAGTGTGGCGCTGGATTTGATTTCAATGGGCTTCAAAAAAGTCCTTGTTCTTAAGGGCGGATGGGATGAATGGCTGAAGGCCGGTCTGCCGGTAGAGAAGAAATAGAATAACAAAAGAACATAGTATTTTCGCTCATTCCCTGCCTGCCGGCAGGCAGATCGCTTCGCTCCGAGGTATTTGTATTCATTCCTTTATTGGTGGAGTTCTCAAATACGAACAAAAATTTCTTGAAATCCATAATCTTTGCAGATAATATTATCTCCCGGTTCCAAGTCCTGTGTCATTATTTGAAATGTTGGATCTTATACATTCAAGTAATTTTTTTCGCATCAGAGAACTCTGTTAATTAAGTAGAGCAAGGTGGGATGCAGGAATATTGTAAGGAATAACCCGCCTGAGGCGGATCAAACCGGTCAAATACTATGTTCTTTTTTATATCTGAAATTGATGAATTGAGTGGGTTTGCTTGTGTGCTACTGAGAATCTGAGCAGACCCTGATGACTGTCTTAACGTTGCCTCGAGGATTAAAATCGCCGACAACTTCCAGATATTTCGGCTTCAGCTTCTTATGGAGTTCTGAGTAGATCCTGTTGGTTGCCTCTTCGTGAGAGATGGGTATGTTCCTGAAGGAATTAATGTAGAGTTTCAGGGATTTCAGTTCCACGATCTTTTCTGCCGGGATATATTTTATCGAGATAATTGCAAAATCAGGATAACCTGATCTTGGACAGAGACATGTGAATTCAGGATTCTCTATATTTATCTCATAGTCGCGCCCGGGATAAGGATTGTCCCATAACTCAAGACGGATATTCTTGATTGTTTTCTCTCCGTATTTCATTGCGTAAAATCTACCATTTGATATAATGCTTTGTAAAGGGAGAGCAATAAACCTCCCCCTTAGGTTAAGGGGGATAGAGGGGGTTACTTTAAGATTTATGAATAATTTCATCAAAGTAACTCCCCCTCGTCCCTGCTTAAGGGACCTACTGTTGGCTCTTAACCCAAGAGGGGGAATAATGGACCTTGATATTTTCTCTAATGTTTTTGTAAGTGTTTATCTGCCCTAATTCTTGATAAAAAGCTTTTAAAGAGGGTATAGTATCTAACTAATATTTTCTCTCCCCGGCATGTCTGCCGGGAAGACAGGAGGTGGCTTATGTTTACAGAATTGGCTTATGCTATGGGACCTGCACCACAGGGAGGGCAGGGCAGCGGATTAATGAGTTTTCTTCCCCTAATTCTTATATTTGTTATATTTTACTTTCTTCTTATAAGGCCCCAGCAGAAGAAGGCTAAGGAGCACAAAAACATGCTGGACAACCTTAAGAAGGGTGATAAGGTGATACTCTCAGGCGGCGAATATGGTGTGATCGAGGAAGTTCGTCCAAATACGGTCTCCGTAAAAATAAGCGAGAACGTTAAGGTGAAATACGGCAAGGCATATATCGCGGTGGTGAGGCAGACAGAAGAAGACTAAGAGCGCCGCAATTTTTTGAAGGCAATTTATTTTTTTTGCCGGCATGTAATGTTTTAGTGTCAGCAGCAGTAAAATTCATATAGTTTATTCATGGATATCGGAGGTCAGAAGTTTAATGAAACAGAAAATTCTCTGGAGGCTTTCAATTATAGGGATCACTGTCCTTATTGCTGTAGTATTCTTTCTTCCTAATACCCCTCTTTTTAAATTCATGCCTGAATGGTGGCAGAAGAATATGCCTAACAAGGGAATTGTCCTTGGCCTCGACCTTCAGGGCGGACTGCACCTTGTGTATGAGGTTGAAGGGAACAAGGCTGTTGAGTCATCTACAGAAAGATTCAGTTTTTTAATTAAAGAGACGCTCGCAAAGAAGAAGTTTCAGGCAGAGGTTAAAAGAAACGGCCTTAACATAGAGATATCTCCTTCTACAAATGAGATATCCGATTTATTAAAAGAAACATACCCTATTCTGGAGCGCTCTTCAGAAGGACAGAAACTTCTGCTTAAAATACCCTCAGAGGAAGTTAAAAAGATAAAAGATAATGCTGTTGATCAGGCGTTAGAAACAATAAGGAACAGGATAGACCAGTTCGGGGTTTCTGAGCCTACTATCCACAGGCAGGGGGAAAATGAGATAGTTGTCCAGTTGCCCGGGGTCAAGGACCCTGCGCGTGCCATTAAACTTGTCGGAGACACAGCGTTGCTTGAGTTCAAAATTGTCGACGATGAAGCAGCGATAGCAGCACAACTGCCTAATTCCATATCCCCTGGCGATGAAGAAAAGGTCCTGGCTGAGTTTGCTGATAAAATACCGGCTGATGATGAGATATTGTTCGAAAAAAAGGTGAACAAGGAAACAGGAATTGCAACAAAATTCCCTGTACTGCTAAAAAAGCAGACCATGCTTACAGGAGATTTCCTGAGTGAGGCGAGAGTCAATCTTGATTCTCAGTTCAGCGAGCCGTATGTATCAATATCATTCAATGCTGAAGGCGCAAAACGCTTTGAAGACATAACAGGGACATATAGACAAAAGAGGCTTGCGATCATTCTGGACAACACGGTTTATTCAGCTCCTGTGATACAGGATAAAATTTCAGGCGGCAATGCCCAGATCACCGGCAGTTTCAGTATGGATGAGGCAAAGGACCTGAGCATAGTGCTTAAGGCAGGGGCCTTGCCTGCACCCCTGAAGATGCTTCACAACGTTACAGTGGGCCCTTCTCTTGGAAGTGATTCTATAGAAGCAGGCAAGATGGCCGCAATAATCGGTACCATAGCTGTAGTAATATTCATGATAATTTATTACAGACTCTCGGGAGTAATAGCTAACTTTGCGCTTCTGCTGAATATCATTCTGCTCTTTGGCGCAATGGCATCTCTTAACGCAACCATGACCCTCCCCGGCATAGCTGGAGTTATACTCGCAATAGGCATGGCTGTTGATTCAAATGTGCTGATGTTCGAGAGGATAAGAGATGAACTAAGGGCAGGCAAGACTCCAAGGTCTGCAGTTGATTCAGGTTATCATAAGGCGTTCTGGACAATATTCGATTCGCATGTAACGACCCTTATTACAGCTGCTGTGCTCTTTCAGTTCGGCACCGGGCCGGTAAAGGGATTTGCAGTTACACTCAGCCTTGGAGTTATCATCAACCTTTATACAGCGCTGATAGGCACAAAGACTGTCTTTGACCTCATACACTTAAAACGTGAAGTCAAACAGTTGAGCATATAGGAGGCAGGATGCTTGAGATCATAAAAAATACAAAAATAGATTTCATGGGAAAAAGAAAATTTGCGTTCATAATTTCCGGTATCTTCTCGATAATAGGCATAATTGCGATCGTTCAGATAGCAAACGGCAGTGCCAATCTCGGCATTGACTTTGCCGGAGGTACTGCAATACAGCTCAAATTCGAAAAACAGATAAACCTTCATACTCTGCGCAAGGCGCTTGAAGAAGGAGGAGTAAAGGATTTTGACCTTCAGGATTTCCCTGCTGTGAACAAAATACTCATAAGGGTAAAGCAGACAGAGCAGCAGTTCGGACAGACTTCCGAATCAATTATGGGAGTTATCAGTCAAAAATTGCCTGACAATAAATATGTGGTAGATTCCAACACGGTCATCGGGCCGAAGGTCGGAAGCAGGATGAGAGCTGATTCTGCCAAGGCAGTTGTTATGGCAACTCTCGGAATACTTATATATGTTGCGATAAGATTTAAGTTCAATTTCGCTGTCGGCGCTACTATCGCAACCTTCCATGATGTGCTTGCAGTGCTGGGCATATTCTTTCTGATGGGAAAAGAGATAAACTTGATACTTATAACAGCCCTTCTGACAATTGCCGGATATTCGCTCACAGATACTGTTGTGGTCTTTGACAGGATAAGGGAGAACCTCCGCTTGAGGCTTAAAGACAATGTAGAGACAGTAATGAATATCAGCATCAATGAAGTCCTCTCCAGAACAATAGTTACATCCGTAACAGTGCTCTTAAGCTCTTTTGCTCTTTTCTTTTTCGGCGGAGAGGTGTTGCATGATTTTTCTCTTGCTATGATATTGGGTGTTATTATCGGGACTTTTTCGTCTGTCTTTGTTGCCAGCCCTATAGTTCTGTTATGGGGCGGGAAAAGGCCGTTTGCGAAAAAATAAATATGCATTCTATCTGTCATTCCCGCGAAGGCGGGAATCCAGAGATTATTTTTTTTGATGTGCTTTATTGGTTCTATGTATAACCTGTTTTTTTTACTTCTTATTTATTATTTCTCAGTTCCCATTTTATTATGAACAGACGCTGGCTTGTAAACAGGACGAATCAGGAATTTGTAAACTATATATCAAAATCCGCATCTATTTCTTCCACACTTGCCCAGGTCCTCATAAACAGGGGCATCAAAACAGCGCCTGACATCAATTATTTTCTGAATCCAGGCATATCATCTCTTTCAGATCCTTTTGAACTCCCTGATATGAAAATTGTAGTCGAGAGGATAAAGGCTGCTGTGCAGTGCAATGAAGGAATATTTGTCCACGGAGACTATGATGCTGACGGGCTGACAGCGACATCTATAATGGTGCAGGCATTAAGAAAAATAGGCTTAAATGTAGAGTATTTTATCCCTAACAGGATGACTCACGGATATGGATTCAATCCTCCTTCAGTTGATATGGCTAAGGAATCCGGAGCAAAACTGATAATCACAGTGGACTGCGGTATAACATCATTTGAAGCAGCAGATTATGCAAAAGAACAGGGAATTGACGTAATTATAACTGACCATCATGAACCACTCAGAAGAGCAAAGAGCAAAGAGCAAAGAGCAGAGTCTGAAATAAATCAAGACGAGAAATTTGTTTTACCCAAGGCGTTGGCTATCGTGAATCCGAAGATCTCAAATCTTAAATCCCAGTTCTCAGATCTCTCTGGAGCCGGTATTGCTTTCAAATTTGCTCAGGCATTGGCCGCGGACAACGCCCTGAATTTATCTGAAGATGATGCCTTGTCCCTGCTCGACCTTGCTGCCCTCGGCACTGTTGCGGATGTAGTGCCTTTGACAGGAGAGAATAGAGTTATTGTGCGCAATGGGTTTAAGCGCATATCCAATAATCCACGGCCTGGCATAAATTCTCTTATCAAGATATCCGGCACAGCCGGCAGAGAAGCTAAGGCAGGCAATTTGGCCTTTTCCGTGATACCAAGGATAAACGCTGCCGGCCGGCTTGCTGATTCCACCAGTATCGTAAAACTTCTTACAACAGATTCAGAATATGAGGCTGAGGAAATTGCAGCATGGCTTGACAGGCTGAACTCCGAAAGGCAGAAGATAGAGGGTGAAATGCTTCAGGCTACGCGCGCAAAACTCATAGGCAAAGATACAGCATCAGCAATTGTGCTTGCTTCAGAGGGATGGCATCTGGGTGTTATAGGCATAGTTGCTGCGAGGATCGCTGAGGAATTCTACAGGCCTGCAATCATTTTTACTATCGATGACGGAATAGCAAAAGGCTCTGCAAGGAGCATCCCGTCCTTTGATATCACAGCTGCGCTTTCTGAATGCTCTGATCTGCTGCTTGGATATGGAGGGCATAAGCAGGCTGCAGGAGTGAGGCTTGAAGCTTCAAAGCTTGCTGCTTTCGAAAAAAGGCTATGTTCTGTTTTTGATTCATCCACAGATGTTGAATTAATGCCTTCAATAAGAATTGATGCAGATGTCAATTTTTCAGAGATCAGCTTCAAGATGATAGAGGAACTGGCGCGGCTTGAGCCTTTTGGCTGTGGCAATCCTCAGCCTGTGCTCGGCTCCAAAATGCTTGAGGTTCATTCGCCGCATGTAGTCGGGAATAACCATATCAAGATGAAGCTCCGCCATAAAGCACGAAATTTTGACGCTATAGGTTTTGACATGGGTAAACTTTTCGAAGAGATAGACGACTCCTCGGTAATAGATGCGGCCTTTGTTCCTTCAGAGAATATCTGGAACGGCAACAGATACCTTCAACTCATCCTTAAGGCCTTTAGACCGAGCGTTTAACCGGAATGGGCTTACCCCGTTAGAAAACCTTTGTTCTTCTAACGGGGTAAGTGTTTCTATTCTTCTGCAGTTGGAACGACCGTAAACTTGAATTTTCCAATTTTTGATAAGCCCAGCAGATTTCGTGTATATACCTGCCACACGTATTTGCTTTCATCAAAAGAGAGTGAAGGGGTTACAGAACAGATATCTCCTTCTGCACAACCCAGTTCAGCAGGAGTATACCACTCGGCATGCATGATGCCTGACTTGCTGGTGATTATAAGTGTGTAGTCAACTGCGTCATACACAGGCAGCCATTCGAATGCAACTGAGCTTTCACTTATTATTTTATTTGGCGATAGCGGAAACACCTTAAGTGGAAGAGCAGTTTCGTCAGCTCCGATATCGATCTGTCCAGACACAACTCGTTTTTCGCCGTCAATATCGAGTTTGATCTTAAGTGGAATTTTTCCTCCTGCGTTTCTGCAAACAGATGCAGGTGAAATGTGAAAATCTTTCTGATCAGGATCGATGAACTCCGGGTCTGCATCAATATTCCCTTCTCCGGTTGCGAAAGAGGTATCAGTGCTGCATATGCCGGATGTCAGATCAGTATTGTTATAAGTAAAGATCACCGGACTGTGAATTTCATTGCCATCCATGTCGCTTTCGATCAGAACTTCATCACAGGTCCCCTCTGGTTCAAGGCTGTTATTCCATATGATATTATTCGTGATATGGCCGAGGGCTGTATCTCCATAGAGTTTTAGAACGAGCCCACCACTTCCCTCAGAGGCAATGTTATTAGTTAAGGTATTGTTTGTGATAATGATCAGGCCATGATTGGTAGATGCTCCAAGGCCACCGCCCTGGGATGCTGAGTTGTCATGTATTATGTTATTTGCGATGTAAATATTTCCTGTATTGCTGTTTGCACTGACGCCGCCCTCAGTTACTGATGAACAATAGCTGATAACATTTCCGACAAGGTTGATAGTGCCGGCTTCGGTAGAGATATTGACACAGCCTCCGCTGTCCTCTCCGTTATATCCGTTGCTTACTGTTATATTTTCTACCTGAATATTACCGGTTCCTCCGGGCTTACTCATGTTGAGGTCAAGCACAAGTCCGTTGCCTTCATTGTCGCCGTCAAGGTCGCCGTTAAGCATTGAAAGTTCAGGGTTGAAGAGCCTGACTGAGCAGTTTTCTGTGTATCCTCCAATAATACTGAGGTTAAAGTCTTCATCCGAGTAATAAGAGAATGTACCTGTGTATGTGCCATGCACTAATTTTATGAGATTGTGCCTATTATCTGTCTCTGACTCAAATAGTGCGCTGGCAAGGCCTGAAGGGCTTTTAATGCAGGTCTCCCATGTCCCTTTTTTGCCTTTGGTCCAGATAACAGGTTCAAGCATTGAAAAAAAGGCTGTTACAGTTTTTGCTGAGTCGATAGTTACAGCGCAAGTCCCAAGCCCGCGGCATGCTCCTGACCAGCCCATGAAAACAGAACCGGCATCCGGTGATGCAGTAAGGACCAGGCCGGTATACATATCATAGGTCTCTGAACAGTCATCACCGCAGTCAATTCCTGGAATTGAACTGCTCACAATTCCGCTTCCGGTGCCGGGTTTGTTTACAGTGATTTCATAAGTGTTTATAAAAAATCTTGCTGTAACAGTGCAGTCAGCTGTTATAGGAGCGGTCGTAAAGGTGTATGTTGTAATGTCATTTGAAGTATTAATATAGGTTGTTCCATCGCAGCCTGAAATGCTCGCAACATGATAGTCAGTATCAGCATTAAGCTCGAAGGTCCCCGTGTTATTATGAATAATGCGAATTTCACCATCAGGGGAAATAGTTCCATTGCCTTCAGAGACTGCTGTTACCGTATAAACAGGCGTGACCGTAAGAATAAACGTATCACTTGTTATTACAGTGCCGTCATTAACACTGACAGTAATTGTTGCTGTTCCGTTCTGGTCCTCAGGGGGCGTTATGGTTATAGTCCTGTCATTCCCTGAACCGCCCAAAACTATGCTTAATGCAGGCACAAGTGTAGTGTTGTCAGAAGATGCTGATACAGTCAAGGTGTTTTGGGGCAGATCAACATCATCTATAGTAAAGTTAATTACGCCTGTTGATTCGTACTGATTTATATTCTGATCAGGAATATCAGAAATAGTAGGCACCTTGTTGGTTTCATTGACCGTAACTGTAATAGTTTCTGAATCATCTAAAACAGGAGTTCCATTGTCAGTCACTACTACGTCAAATGTGTAGGTTCCCGGCCCCTGTGCTTCAGTTGGTGTCCATGTAAATACGCCTGATGAAGAGTTGATCGAAGCACCTGACGGGATAGTCCCGCTTAGCGTGAATGTAAGAGTATTTGCAGGGAGATCGGGATCTGTGGCAGTAGCTGTAAAGGTTAATAGAGTTTCTTCATCAACGGTCTTATTGCCTATTGCTCCTAATACAGGAGCTTTGTTTATATCATTGACCGTAACTGTAATGGTTTCTGAATCATCTAAAACAGGAGTTCCATTGTCAGTTACTACTACGTCAAATGTGTAGGTTCCCGGTCCCTGTGCTTCACTAGGAGTCCATGTGAATACTCCTGATGAAGAATTGATCGAAGCACCTGACGGGATAGTCCCGCTTAGCGTGAATGTAAGAGTATTTGCAGGGAGATCGGGATCTGTGGCAGTAGCTGTAAAGGTTAATAGAGTTTCTTCATCAACGGTCTTATTGCCTATTGCTCCTAATACAGGAGCTTTGTTTATATCATTGACCGTAACTGTAATGGTTTCTGAATCATCTAAAACAGGAGTTCCATTGTCAGTTACTACTACGTCAAATGTGTAGGTTCCCGGTCCCTGTGCTTCACTAGGAGTCCATGTGAATACTCCTGATGAAGAATTGATCGAAGCACCTGCCGGAGCGCTGCTTAAACTGAATGTAAGAGTATTTGCCGGGAGGTCAGGGTCAGTGGCAGTTGCAGTGAAGGTTAGTAAGGTTTCTTCATCAACAGTCTTGTTGCCGATAGTACCAAGCACAGGTGCTTTGTTAATGTCATTTACTGTTACAATGATCGTCTCCGGATCATTTAAAACAGGAGTTCCGTTATCAGTTACGACAATATCAAAGGTATAAGTTCCGGGTCCCTGTGCTTCAGTCGGCGTCCATGTGAATACACCTGAAGAACCATCAATGGAAGCACCTGCCGGAGCGCTGCTTAAACTGAATGTAAGAGT